>SKVS01000350.1 GCA_007129335.1 Spirochaetaceae bacterium | reverse complement strand
GCCCTTGAAACAAACCATCGGCTAAAGACACATCCAGGGGAATCCAGCCAATCTCCGGCAGGAGGGCTTCAACCCAGTAATGGGGAAGAACCTCATCGTAATCCAGAATCAACAGCCCTCCAATAATTCTGGCCGGAACATTTACCGATCTGAGCAAGGCAGTGGTTAGTAAGGAATATCCGTAAGATCCATGGGAGACTAGGGAGTTTAATTCTGCATCCTGGAACACCTCAGTTATAGAAGGGGTTTCCAGGGTAAACAGAGGACTCAAGCGGGATCTAACCCAATCATAAACAAGTCTGGTTTTCCGTAAGGGATTGGTATTCCGTGCGACAATTGCAGCACCCCTCGATCGTATAGCCTGAATACCCCCGGAATCACCGGTAGAAATAACACGGGTATCCAGTTCAAGCCAGGGTAAGGCTTCTTCTTCCAAACCCGCATAAGAAAGCTGGACCTGATTTTCCACAAAATCATGACGTATTTCCCGAACGGTAACAACAATGTCCAACCCATGATTCCAAAATTCATGGTCAAAAGGCCTATAGGCGGTAAGGATCGAATAACGTTCATCTTTACGATGTACAAGATCCGAATGGACCGAAACGTCCCTATAGCTTATCAGTTGATTCTCTCTATCACGAATAAGGGGCAGGGCTGTTTCAAACACTGGAATGAGCCGAGATTCCATCTCTTTGTCTTGTGTACCTTGATCCTGGTTCAAGAAGGAACCAACAAACCCATACCTAAGATTCCACTTTCTTTCCATAGGAACATCATGAGTATTGGCAGGAGTTACCCCAGGGTTTTGAAGGCCCCGGGGAGGAAGTACCTCCATAGGCAGGGAGAAAACAGTCTGATCTCCACTCCAAAGCTCCAGGGTACCCGACTCAGCCCACAGGGGGACAGAAAAGCTTATCGACCCGGCGACCCAGATCCGAGGGGTAATCAACCGGGATTCCCCATTCGAGCTTGTCAATAACAACCGATAATTCCGGGGAAAGGAGGGTATTTGAGAAGAACTTACGGTAATAACCTGTCCTCTCCGGGATGAACGGGAAGACAGGGAAGGAGGAGGAACAGTTCCAGGATCTGGAATAGGCAGAGGAACGGGTACATGGCTTCTATGGGCATAGAGAAGGCCATTACTCCGTCCCCGGGAATTTTCCAGGATAACCAGGCCGGAGCGCATTCCATCGGGAATTCTCAAGGATATTCTGCGGTCACTCCATTCAAGAAATGCCTGCTGGGATATCCGTTCACCCGAAACAAACACCGTACCCTGGTCGTTCCCGAAATACTGACCTTCCAAAACAAGAATGTCCCCAGGTCCGCCGATTCGGGGATAGATGTCATCGAGTCTGGGATTCTGGGTTAACTGTCCCAGGACAACGAGAATGAGGACAACTATGGCCAGAATAGCAAGGATAAAGATACGCCGCAGTGAAGAGGAACTAACTCTAGTCATCGGAAGCTGTTGTTTGCCCTTCTCTACTGTCTCCACCATCAGAAGCAGGTTCATCCTGAGATCCAAGGAATGCTGCGAGGGAATACACCGTAACCTGGAGTTCCAGGGTAGTTTTTCCTACTCCAGGATCGGAAAGATCCACCCCGAGGGGGTAAAACAGTACTGGATACCCAAGATCAATAGGCATACTCCGAAGGGCTGATTGGTAACGCACCTGCTCTGAATCGTTGGACCGTACCCAGGTTTGCCCCTGGGCAAGAAGCATTACCTGTCCCTTATCCTGGGTATAGGGGGTAAAATCGGCAGCCACTGTTATATTCTGACTGTTAATTCGGATTTGCACCTGTTTACCAAAAACCGTTATTTCTCTGATGTCGGTAGACCAGAGTATTTCCTCAGTTTCTGAACGGACGAGGGCAATGATTTCCACGAGCAAAGCTTCCTGACGGAGAACTTCCATAAGTCGTTCGGCTTTTTCCTCATCGTTGACATTTTCTTCCTGGGAAAATACCGGCTGAACACCCAAAATGACCAGAGAAATAAGTAAAGCAAGAAATGGACGTGCTATCATGGGGAGGTTGGCTCTCCTTGATTATGAGCTCGGGATCGACCGGGAACAAGGGTAGGTTCACCTATCAGTTCAAATCCATTTACCCCGGGTAACTCGATGGAAATTTCCCGTATATTCGAAGCTCCCTGGAGGAGTTGAAGAAGTTGGTTCACATCCTGTAAATTGATAGTTACACCTAACCCATTATTACTTCCGGGTCTGCGTGTAGGATCAGCTAACAGACGCAGGGTTGCCAGCTGGTCAGGGGTAAGGGGGTAGCCATTGAGCTGGGTACTGAAAAGGGTCTGAATATCAGGAATGGTATTAGAAACTGGTATTCCAAAACCCACGGCCTCAGCAGATGCCTGCTGTGGAGGTAATTGAGTTTGTCCAGGAGTAACCATGATGCTCCGGGCAAGGGTAAAACCAAAACTGAAAAAAAGAAGCAAGGCTGCTGCTGCCACCAAGGGGGTTGGAACGGTTAGTCTGGAATGCCAAAAGCCTCTATGGGGGGTGTCGAGATCCGCACTGACCTCTTTTTGAATACTCTCCCACACCGATTGCTTCATAGAATCAATGTTTTCATCGGTAATCTTTCTGTCGTTTTGGAGAAAGTTCTTTGCACCAAGCAGGGATTCATAGACCCGCAGATCTTCCTGACTGGACTCCAGACGTTCCCGAATCCGTTCGTCCCAGGGCGTGGGAACCTCCCCATCCAAATAAGCAGACAAGAGTTCCGAATCAAGCGCCATAGGTTCCTCCTTGTTGCAACAGGCCTGCAAGCTTTTCCCGTCCTCGAAAAGCCCGCACTTTTACATTTCCCTCTGTCAGACCCAAAACATCGCCAATTTCTTTATAACTTAGGTCTCCGTATTCTTTCATAATCAGAACCACCCGGTATTTTTCCGGAATTTGCTCAAGGGCACGCTGGACCTCCTGACGGGTCTCTTTCCGAATAGTTATGGTTTCCCCTGACCTCTGTTCCCGGCTAGGTTCTTTCAATAACCGTTCGTAGGCCTTTTTTTCCCGTTTCTTGCGCTTGATATAATTCAAGGCAAGATTCTTGCTCACCCTTATGAGCCAATATTTAGCCTGGGGTTCATCGGGTATTTGGTCCAGCCGATGATAATACCGGATAAATGCCTCGTGACAAATTTCCTCGGCAGCCTCAGTGCTATTGGTAATACGGGAGGTAACACGGGCTATAATGGGAAAAACCTCTTCGTAAACCCTCTGAAACCGTGTTTCCTGTTCTCTATTCCACTTCATTAAACAATACGCCTCACGATTCCGTTACAGGTTTCTTTCTAAGATTTTCCAGGTTGTTCCCTGGGGTGTATCAACCAGCTCAATCTCTTCACTTTTAAGCTGATCCCGAATTTGATCGGCCCGGGAAAAGTCCTTTTGTTTTCGGGCCTCGTTACGCTCATCGATGAGTTTCAGAATTCGTTCCTGGTCAGCCTCCCCTATCTGTTGTTCCGACCCATTCCATAGGTCAGCCAGACCAAGGCCGAAAATCCTGTCCATAGCCAGGGCAACAAAACCCTTTTCCCGGGAGTCGATACTCTGATCCTTAAGCAAGCCCCAGAGTTCTGCAAGAGCCCGGGGCATGTTCAGATCCTCTGCAACATGGTCTTCGAACCTGTTTAAATACTGCAATGCTTCCGAACCAAGGGAAAATCGATCCATTTCCGGATCGGGAGGGGGCAACTGACGTATTTTCTCGAATAGACTGCGCCTTCCACTCCGGGCAGCATCCATTGCCTGCTCGGTAAAGGTAAGTTGAGTTCTATAATGAGCTCCCAGACAAAAGAAACGATAATCAACCGGCTCATAACCCAGTTCTTCGAGCTTACCTACCGTTAAAAAATTACCGGCAGACTTGCTCATTTTAAAATCTTTCGTCAGAAGGAATTCCGCGTGAAGCCAATATTTTACCCAGGGATCCTTGCCTGTTGCAGCTTCTGTCTGGGCAATTTCATTGGTATGATGAACAGCAATATGATCTACACCTCCACAATGTACATCGAACTGATCACCCAGGTATTTCCGACTCATGGCACTGCATTCAATATGCCAGCCAGGATACCCCTCCCCCCAAGGACTGTCCCAAAGCATTGCCTGCTTACCAAATTTTGAATTGGTAAACCAGAGAACAAAATCCTGAGGATTCCGTTTATTTCCATCGACTTCTATTCGAGCACCAGCTTTTAACTCAGTCCTGTCAAGCAGAGCCATATCCCCATAGCGGGAAAACTTGCTTACATCGAAATACACATTTCCCCCGGCAACATAGGTAAAGCCACGGTCCTCCAGGGTTTGGATGAGTTCTATCATATCCTGAACATGATCTGTAGCCTTGCAAACGATGGTGGGCCGTTTGATATTGAGTTTTTCTGTATCGCTAAAGAAGGCATCGGTGTAAAAACGGGCAATATCCCAGGGACTCATTCCCCGCTCAACTGCTGCTTTGACTAATTTATCATCCCCATCATCCCCGTCCCCAGTCAAATGACCTACATCCGTAACATTCATGACATGGGTAACCGGATACCCTGCATACTCAAGAGCCCGTATGAGAATATCTTCAAATATGTAGGTTCGCAGGTTCCCAAGATGGGCATAGTTATACACCGTTGGACCACAGGCATAAACCTTTACATTTTGCGGATCAAGGGGCTCAAAAGGTTCCAGGGCCCTTCCCTGGGTGTTGTATAACGTTATTTTCACAATGGTACCTGCTGTTATGGTTTTCCGGTTCTGGTTTCACCGGACCTGCTTAACATTAGGACTTCAGGTCGGTATACTCCCATGTGTGAATAAGGTAAGGGAAATCATTAAAAGAATCAATATTAAGGGTTCGGTGTACTTCAACGAACCTATGGCTAACCACACAACCTTCCAGGTGGGAGGACCAGCAGAGGTCTTCATCCGTCCGGAAACTACCGAAGATGTGGTTACGATTCATGAACTTTGCAGATCCGAAGGAATACCTCTCTTTGTTTTAGGCGGCGGTGCCAATATACTGGTATCTGATAAAGGCGTATCCGGAGTTGTTCTGGACATGACGAGCCTGGACTGGATTGAGCAACAGGGATCTAACCTCCTTGTGGGGGCAGGCACCCCGGTAAGCAAAGCCTCTGCTCATGCTGCTGACCGAGGACTCGGGGGATTCGATTTCATTTACGCCATGCCAGGCAGTTTTGGAGGAGCGGTTTGGATGAATGCTCGATGTTACGGCTCAGAAATGATCGATATCCTGACCGAGGTAACCTACCTCGATTCTTATGGAACCATCCAGAAAATGAAACCCGATCCAACGGAATTCGCCTATAAGGACACCCCCTTTATGAAAAAAGACTGGATAATTCTTTCAGGCACCCTGGGTCTCCGCCCGGATCAACCAGATCAACTCTGGAAATCCATGAAAGACTTCGAGGAAGACCGGAGGACCAAGGGGCATTTCTTTGCACCCTGTGCTGGTTCAGTCTTTAAAAATAACAGGGAGTTTGGATCTCCTTCGGGTCAAATTATCGACAGCCTCGGACTCCGGGGAACGAAAAGAGGAATGGCCCAAATCAGCCCAAACCATGCAAACATCATCATCAACACCGGTAATGCCAGGGCACAGGACATTTATTTACTCATGCAGGAAGTGCAAACAAAGGTTCGGGAACATCGGGGATTCGAACTAGAACCGGAGATTCTGCTGGTTGGAGATTGGGACTAAGCCTACCAGCGATACTGCCAATCCACCGTAAAGTCCAGCATTCGAACTCCCGGCCCGAAAAGATAACCCCGAATACCCAGACCTCGGTAGAAATCCTTTTCCATGAAATCCCGTTGAGACAATTGAAACCTCAGATCAAGCAATCCATTCCTCGCCTTAACCGGGATTCTCAGCTTCCCTGATCCCCGAATTGCCCTAGGCTCTAACAACATTGTACGAATATACAGGGCAACCTCTAAATCCAGGATCTTTCCAGGATGAACATTCAGTTCAAGGGTGAGTAACTCCTCCAGAACTGCAATTCTCCCTTCAGGCTGATGCAAATCTACCCGCCCCTTCATTCCAGGGCTCAGTCCAGGATGGAGATTGAGAACCAGCTCCATCTCCAGATACCGGGGGACAGGAGCAGTTACGTTTTTCCCTGTAAGTCGATAATCCAACGTATCTGTACTTCCCAGAAAAGTACCGTCTAACACAAAATTATCTAGCCCATCCTGAGAGTCCATTACTCCGAAAAGGGAAAGCTCAGCGTATCCTTTAGCATTTCTCACTGTGAATTCATGAAACATATGGGAAGTTAGTCCCCTATCATAGGTGGTACCATCCATTCCATAAACCCCATTGCCTATACCCTGAATCCATCCGTGTCCCTGGTAGCGAAAAGTTGAATCCCTGGAGCTGATCCACCCTAATCCACCACCCCACCAGCGGTTTTCCCCAATATGACCGGCACCATGAACCCATGCAAAAGACATTCCCCCAAACAAAGGAATTCGGGAAACCCCCACCAAACCCCCTGTCCAACCATGTATCTCCTGACCCGTTTGCACCAAGATCCATTTACTCGACCTCACATCTACCTGGGATGGACCCAGGGTAAAACCCTGTTGAACATGACTGTAAACCATACCCTTGTCATGGTTATTTACATACCCTCCATGCATAGTCCATCCTGAGGGAACATTTTGCATTCCTAATATAAATCCAGTC
>SKVS01000315.1 GCA_007129335.1 Spirochaetaceae bacterium | reverse complement strand
CCATGAGGTCCTCAACTGGGTCCTGGGAATACATGCCGATTCGTCCTATTCCTGTATCCACATTTACATGTAATTTTGCCCGGCTGCCGATCTTTTGGGCTTTTTCCGATACAAGCTGAGCGTAAGCAAGGCTGCCGCATGCCATTCGGGCACCCAGTTGTATGGCAACATCCACCTCATCGGGGAACAGATCCTGGAGTATGAGAACGGGAGTGGTTATACCGTTGGTTAACAGGGTATGGCATTCTATAAGGGTTGCAACAGCGAGCAGGGCTGCTCCATTGTTCTGGCAAATCCTGGCTACCTCTACGCTGCCGTGTCCATAGGCGTTGGCTTTGACTGCAGGCATCAGTGGTGTTCCTGGTACCTGGTTGGCCAAAATCTTGAAATTATGTTCCAGGGCGGAGAGGTCTATATAGGCTCTGGTTTCTCGTTGTGGTGGGGATATGTGGATGTTCATGTAGGGACCTCCGTTGATTAGGAAGTGTACCAAAGCTTGGTAAAACTTGTGAAAAAAAGAGAAACACCCCCATCCATGGTGGGGGTGTTCATGATACACCAGGAAGGGTGGTGTGTTTTACAAGCTTCTGTACACTCTCGTTAAAGCAAGGTAGAAATGTCGGTGTACTCCATTGAAAATGCTTCAGCTACACCCAAATAGGTTAGTTTCTTTTTGTAGGTATTAATTCCCCGGGTAATTGCAATGCTTTTTTTCGCAGCTCCTTCAATTCCCAGTTTAGCAATTTGGAGACCGTAAGGAAGGGTCGCAGTGGTTAATGCCTGGGTTGATGTTCGGGAAACCGCTCCGGGCATGTTTGCAACGCAGTAGTGAACCACATCATCAATAACGAAAATGGGATCATCGTGGGTTGTTGCCTTGGTGGTTTCAATACAGCCTCCCTGGTCGACTGCAACGTCTACGAGAACAGAACCCTTTTTCATGAGTTTCAGATCTTGTCGGGTTACCAGGTGTGGTGCTTTTGCCCCAGGTATAAGTACTGCTCCAATTACCAGATCGCTTTCCCGCAGAACCTGCTCTATATTTCCCCTGCTGCTGTACAGGGTGGTTACCCGGCCCTGGAAAATATCGTCAAGATAACCGAGGCGGTCGATGTTCACATCCAGAATGGTTACCTGAGCACCCAGACCAACAGCCATTTTAGCTGCGTTTGTTCCTACAACACCACCACCAAGAATGGCAACCTTGCCTTTTTCAACGCTGGGAACCCCGCCTAATAACACACCACGGCCACCCTGTGGTTTTTCCAGGAAGCGAGCACCTTCCTGAACACTCAAACGGCCGGCTATTTCGCTCATTGGGCGGAGTAGGGGAAGGGTGTGGTTGTCCGGTTCTACTGTTTCATAAGCAACTCCCGTTACTCCCTGCTTAACCAGTGCTTCGGTTAAGGGTTGATCTGCAGCAAGGTGTAAATAGGTATACATGATTTGACCCTCCCGCATGAGGGGGTATTCCGCAGCCTGGGGTTCCTTTACTTTAACAATCATGTCGCTTTTTGCAAAAACCTCTTCAGCGGTGTCACAAACCTGGGCTCCTGCTGCTGTATATTCTTCATTTTCAAAACCAGCACCGAGTCCCGCATCTTTTTGTATCCGCACTGTATGTCCCGCAGCGACGTACGCCCGAACACAGTTAGGAGTGAGTCCTATACGATATTCATGGCGTTTTATTTCTTTTACTGATCCTACATTCATAACAATTACCTCCGAATTTAGTCTTTCTAAACTCAGAATCACACGATTTTCGTTTTCAGTCAAATAAAATTTTACGCAAATCGTGGTAATAGATACATTTATAGCTAATTACGAATAAGGCTTGATCTTGCTGTAATTTGAGAATATTTGTAATTACTGTAGTAGTAACAAAATAGGCTTACACGTGTTTTGCGTAGGTTTTCAGGGTAACGAAACTCTCGGTTTTTACTATTCCGTCAATATTTGGTAATACCTGTGTCAGAAAGTTAAATAAGCCCCGGTGTGCATCAACCAGTACCTCAACAATCAAATCATAACGTCCCGAAACCACCGAAACCGAGAGAACCTGGGGCAGTTCGGTTATTTCCCGGGCTTTGTTATCGAGCAGTCTGCTTTCGCTCAGGTTCATTCCAAGCCAAACTACCTGATTGTTATGGAGCATTTCGGTATTGATTAATCCTCTCAGGGAAACAATACCAAGGTCTCGTAAGCGCTTAATTCTTTTACGAATCATGCCTTCGGATACATCGAGCTTTCGGGCGATTGCACTATTCGATATAACTCCTGCTCTTAGGAGGTGGATTATTTCCCAGTCTTTTGGGTCAAGTACCAATTGGGTTTCTTCTTTCATGATTAGTTCAATGTATAGTGCAAAAATCCATAAGGAAAGGGATATTCGTTGAAAAATTACTGATGAGAGTATGTGAATAGCAGCAGTAGACTTGCCGACTTATATATAGATATAAAAATATATATTATAAAAAAGGTCAATTTGCTTGACGAATTGCCATAGTCGAATTACGCTGAAATACGAAATCCGTAGGTTGGAGGTAAATTATGGATGCACTCCTTAATTTCAACAGCTGGCTAAACGGTATCGTTTGGGGTCCTCCTTTCATGATTCTTCTCATGGGAACAGGACTCTATTTAACGATCCGCTTAGGATTCTTTCAATTCTTGAAATTTGGTCTGGCTTGGAAAAAAAGCTTTGGCCGAATGTTCAAGAAGAAAACGACTGCAGAAGAAAGTGGAGCAATTTCTTCTTTCCAGGCAGTAAGTTCTGCAATGGCAGCTACCATTGGGGTAGGGAATATTGCAGGTGTTAGTACTGCCATTTTCCTCGGTGGACCTGGTGCGGTTTTTTGGATGTGGATGTCTGCCCTCGTGGGTATGGCCACAAAGTTTGGTGAAGCTTCCCTGGGGGTGAAATACCGGACAATCGATGAAAATGGTGAAGTCCAGGGTGGTGTAATGCACTACATCGAAAAAGGACTTGGACCAAAGTGGAAATGGCTTGCAGTTACTTATGCTCTTCTTGCAGGTCTTGCGGCCCTCGGAATTGGAAATATGGTTCAGGCGAATACCATGGCTGCTTCTTTGAGTCAGTTTGGTATACCTTCATGGGTTACCGGAGCAGGTGCGTTTATTCTGGTAGGTTTGGTTATTCTTGGCGGAATTAAGCGGATTGGCCAAACAGCGGAAAAAATTGTTCCCCTCATGGCAGTTATCTATGTGCTTGGTTCACTGATTGTCATTGCATTGAATATTGGTCAAATTGGAAACGCATTCGGACAAATTTTCTACTATGCGTTCAATCCTATGGCAGCAACCGGAGGTTTTGCCGGTTCTGTAGTTGCAATGTCAATTCGTTTTGGTATTGCCCGGGGTATTTTCTCCAACGAAGCAGGTCTTGGTGCGGCTTCAATCGTTCATGCCCAGGCAAAGAACTCCCCGACCCAACAAGGTATGTGGGGAATTTTCGAAGTTTTTATTGATACCATCGTAGTTTGTACCATGACCGCATTGGTTATTCTGGTTACTGGAGTAATTGACACGGGTAATACTGGTGCAGCTCTTGCGTCTGCAGCATTTAATAAGGGACTTCCTGGACCTGGAGGGTACATTGTACTCATTGGTTTGGTTCTGTTCTCTTATACTACCATGCTTACCTGGTCTTTCTATGGTGAGAAGAGCTGGGAATACATTTTTGGTAAGAAAATTGTTCTTCCTTACCGAATTATTTTCCTTGTGTTCCTGGTAATTGGAGCAGTTGGTGGATTGGAATTTGTTTGGGACGTTGCGGACACCATGAACGGTTTAATGGCAGCGCCTAACCTTATTGCAATGATAGTGCTTGCCGGGGTTCTGGTAAAAGAAAAGAACGATTACCTGAAATCTCCCGAAGCAAAGGATGACTGATAGTATTTTCACATCAAACTTGTAGAAGCCATGTTTAGCCCTCGCATGCGAGGGCATTCATAGGCGAAACAGATGTGGAAATACGAAAATAACATTTCTGGAACAACCCATAGAACGCCTACTCGGCTCTTGCGTGCAAGAGCCTACAGAGGCGAAACAGATCCAGAAATGAAACTGATATTTTCGGGACAACCCGCATAAAATGGTAAAGACCCTCGCGTGCGAGGGTCTTTTTAGTTGATTAAAAACCAAAAAAGTTTTCTATCCTCTACCAATCTTGGTCCCGATACAAGTAATCTGGCAACAGCATGAGGGGGCCATTGCCCATTTCATCCAGGGATGAGATAAGATTCCATGTTGATCTTACAGCTGTTGGAACAAGGGAAGAATCGTTCAGATTGGGCAGATTAACTCCAAGCAAGGGTAAAATAAACTCAAAAACACCGGTGGCTGGATTGGTTCCAGGTACATAGTCCCTAAATACTACCGAGCCTCCGAGCTTGGTTGCCATATCGGCCTTTACCTGGGACAGGCCGCCTATTGCGTCAATGAGACCGTTTTCCAGGGCTTCCGAGCCTAACCAGATCTGTCCTTGTCCCAGTTCATCAACTGTTTCTATGGGCAGGTTTCTTCCTTCAGCTACCACTTCTACGAAGCGGTCATAGACGTAACGCAGCATATCTTCCTGGATTTCCATGTCTCTTTCTCGAGGATTTTGAAAAATGTCTCCGAAATCCGAGCTGTCACTTGCAGAAATAAAATCTGCTTGAATCCCAAGATTTTCCAGGAGCTCTTTCGTACTGATGGCTAAACCAAGAACGCCAATGGAACCGGTTATTGTACCTTCTTCGGCATAGATTCTGGTAGCTGGAGCTGAAAGATAATAACCTCCGGATGCTGCATAGCCTGACATGGACACATAAACCGGGAGTCCGGACTCCACAGCAAGCTGTACTTCCCGGGCAATATGCTCGCTGATCAGTGCTGAACCACCTCCCGAATCCACCCGAAGAATAATTCCCTTTATTGATCGGTTTTCCCTCAGTGCACGCAGGCCTTCGGCAGCGCTTGTTCCGATATTCTGTCCCGCAATTCCATTTCCTTCAATGATGTTTCCGTTCAGGTGGACAACAGCGACCGTTTGGCTGAATGGTCGTTCACCCCAGGATGCCGGGTCTTTAGCCATATAGTTCTGGATGGTAATACGGTTCTCATTTCCCAGCTCATTGGAAATGTGTTTCCTGAATTCATCCAGAAAGAGTATTTCATCGATCAATCCGGCATTCTTTGCAGAACGGGCTGTTAAATAGGGACCCTGGGCTAGGATGTATGCCGATGGGTCAGAAAGCTTTGCTGATCTGACAGAATCAAGAAAGGTATAGTTTTGATTTGCCATTCCCTGGACCATTCGGGTGTAGGCTTCCCGTTCAGCATCGGTCATTCCGTATTCCGTAAATATATTGCCCCCGCTCTTATATTCGTGGGACCGTAATGGAAAAAAGCGAACTCCGAGTTTTTCGGTGAATCCCCGTACATAAAGGGAACCTGCACGGACATCGGTGAGTATTACCGAACCGTAATAATCTATTCCTATGAAGTCTGCAAGGGAAGCAAGGTAGATATAATCCAGGGTGGTAAACCGTCGGGCGTATACATAAACAGGTTTACCCGATTCCTGAAATGTTTTCAGTGCCCTGCCCAGTTCCTGTGCTTTTGCTAAAGAGGTCAAAGAGGGAATTTCTTCCAGGACAAGAGCTTGAATTGCCGGGTCTTGGGCCGCTTTTTCGATGGCTTGAACCACCAGGTTAAAAGACAGACCTCTGGATTGCCCAAGAAAACCTGGTGCCAATTGAGGTGAATCGATTAAAGGCAGAGAACCATCAATATACAAGGTGGTTTTGCTCAGGGGGTTTATCTGCTGTTGCTGATTGGGGCTTATGCCCGCTGTTACTCCGTAACGAAAATTTCCAGGATTCTGCACATTGCCCAGGGAAAGACTTGTTTGAGCCCCAGCAAATTGCAGGCTTAGTCCAGCACCAATGGTTCTGGTGGGCCAATTGTACCAAGCTTTTAGACCCAGGGTATTCTGCCAGACGAACCGGGCACTGACTTGGTTCACTGAGAAAACCTCATTGGTATAAACCATATCTGTGCTTACAGTTAGCATAGGTGCAAGGTCATCCCTTAAGAATATGAGGGGTCTGATGGCTGCACCAAATCCAAGTGAGGAGTTTTCGAGAAAAACATTTCCATAGGTTAATCCCAGAGAAAGAAAACCATTTGGCCTGGCAATCAGTCCGAAGTCGTAAATAGTATTATCGCTTACAGTGCTGTCTGTAGTACTCCTGTATCCAAAGGCAAAATAGGGAGGCAGAGAAAAGCTTGACCCAAAACTGTAGCGAATACCATTTTCCCGATCTCTGCTATAGGTTGCATTGAGTAAAGGAGAATTAAGCAATACGGTAAATGGCAGCTGATCGAAATCCATTTCTCCTGAAAAATCCTCGGCAGTAAAATCCGTATAAACTCCAAGGGTGAAAACATTTGGATCCAGGGCCCAGGATGCGGGGTTGTCCAGAAATTCGTATCCAAAACGGGCATCGGCTGGGTTGTTGTTCTGGGTCTGCCCGTAATGAATACCGATCATGAGTACGAGAATTATAGTGATGATGTTCTTTTTCATGGTTACTCCTGAATAAAAATGACAATGTATGGATCCGGGTTTTGTTAATGACCCCTGGACAAAGAAGCAATTCTAACATAGACAATATGTATGACCTTGGCAAATAAAATGACACTCTCCAGAATTATTTTTTCTCCGGCCTTCCTGCTCATCTTTTTCCTTTCCCAGACCCATTCGGCGATTCT
>SKVS01000346.1 GCA_007129335.1 Spirochaetaceae bacterium | reverse complement strand
TTTCCCGATAATTCCAGAATTGTGCATGTGAGGTCGGCGAGCAGGGTGGGAGGCTACGATATGGGATCTAATCGCAAAAGGATCGAGGCTATTCGAAAGGCCTTTCAGGATAGGGTAACCCTCATGTGATCCTGAACGCCTTGACAAATATACCCCTAGGGGGTATATTGATGACATGAATGATCAACAAACCACCCTTCACATAGAAGGAATGACCTGCACCTCCTGTGCATCTGCAGTCGAAAGGTCTCTGAAAACCCTGGACTTTGTTCGGGAGGCCCAGGTGAATTTTGCCGGTAAAAAGGCGGTTGTCCGCTATTCTCCTGATGCTCAAGGGACGGACCCGGAAGCTCTTCAGGCAGTCTTTTTCAAAGCAATTAAGGATGCGGGCTACGAACCGGTAGATCCAGCAACCAAACGCGCTCAAGCCCAGAGCAGGCTGAGAATTGAAGCGTACCGCATGATTGGTGCATGGATCATTACCGCTCCTCTCATGGTAAGCATGTTGTTGATGATGCTGTGGCATATCCATATTATTCCTATGTCAATTGAGCCCTGGGTTAATCTCATTGGTTCGGGGATTGTTATTTTCCTGGTTGGGTGGCCGGTAATCCATACCACTTTTTTGAATTTTCGCCACCTGAATTTTACTATGGATGCCCTCATTGGCATTGGAACCCTTGCTGCTTTTGCGACGGGATTACTCCGAATTGGTGGTGCTGAGGTCATTGATTTTACGGCCATTGGAGCCATGATTATGGCAATCCATTTGGTGGGAAACTACATTAAGGTTAAGGCAACCGGCCGGGCAAGCCAGGCAATTCAGGCTTTATTGGAACTGGGTGCAAAGGATGCCCGCATTGTGGGAGCAGATGGTTCTACTTCAATGGTCGGAGTAGACCAGTTGAAAGTTGGGGATATTATTCGGGTCCTCCCGGGAGAAAAGATCCCCATGGATGGGACTGTCATTGCCGGATCCACTGCAGTGGATGAGAGCATGATAACCGGTGAGCCGGTTCCCCGGGATCGGAATGAAGGGGATTCGGTTGTTGGTGCTACGGTGAATCAAATGGGCAGTATTGATGTTCAGGTGACCACCACGGGTGAAGAATCCTTTTTGAATCAAATTGTACAAATGGTAGAGGAGGCTCAAAATACCCGGGTGCCTATTCAGGATTTTGCTGACTCAATTACCCGAATTTTTGTACCTGCAATAATGGTTCTTGCAGTCCTTACCTTTGTGGCGTGGATGGTTTTTCCTGTACAGGGGGTTGCCTTGCTTACCAGTGTTGAGGGTTTTCTGCCCTGGGTTGATGGGGGCAGGACACCTGTGAGCCAGGCTCTGGCTGCAGCAATTGCGGTGCTGGTCATCGCCTGTCCCTGTGCTCTGGGTTTAGCAACGCCCACAGCTCTTATGGTTGGTATGGGTAAGGCAGCAGAGTTGGGAATCCTTATTCGAAATGGTGAGGCTATTCAGTCTGCCAAGGATTTGGATGCGGTTGTCTTTGACAAAACCGGAACCTTGACCCAGGGAAGACCTGCTTTGTCCGATTGGGTCGTGGCTCCGGATGTAGATGAGAATGACTTTTTTCAGCTGGTTGCGGGTTTGGAGTCAAAGTCTGAACATCCCCTGGCAAAGGCTTTGGTGGATGCATTATTAGATAAGCACGTTATCCCTGTTGATTTTGCCCATTCCCAGGTGATTCCTGGAAAGGGAATAGAAGGAATGCTTGAGGAACGCTCAGGCAGCAATTCAGCACCTGTTCGGGTTGGCCGACTTTCCTGGTTGGAAGAGGAGGGAGTAGCTATTCATCCGGATATTCGGGAGAGGGGTGAATTGTGGGCATCCCAGGGGAGAACCCTGGTATTCGCTGCCCATGGGTCAAAACTCTTGGGACTCGCAGCTTTGTCGGATCCGGTAAAGACTGACAGTGTAGAGGCTATTGATCTGTTGCATCGCTTGGGCATTCAGACAATTATGCTGACCGGAGATAACGCACTGGCAGCCCGCCATATTGCCGATCAGGCGGGAATTGATCGGGTGTTTGCAGAACTCTTGCCCCAGGATAAAATTACGAAAGTACAGGAATTGCAAGCCCAGGGGCTTTCGGTTGCAATGGTGGGTGATGGGATTAACGATGCCCCCGCGCTGAAGCAGGCCCAGGTTGGAATAGCCATTGGTACGGGTACAGATATTGCAATAGAGTCAGCTGACATTACCCTTATGTCCGGAAGTGTTACCGGTGCGGCTAAGAGTATTCTTTTAAGTCGAACATCCTTCGGAACCATTAAGGGAAACCTTGCCTGGGCCTTTGGGTACAATGTTATAGCAATTCCCCTGGCTATGCTGGGTATGCTTCATCCCGTTATGGCAGAAATTGCCATGGCTCTGAGCAGTATAACCGTAGTCATGAATTCCCTCCTGCTCCGTGGAAGAATAGAAAAGAATTTATTGAACCATGAATCGAAATAAACAAACAAAGCACTCTTGTGCAAGAAGGAGAACAACATGGGATTATTCGGATCAAAGCCAAGCATGATAATTAGCATCCCGAACATGAACTGCGGGCATTGTGAAGCGAAAGTGAGCAATGCATTAAAAGCTTTAGAAGGGGTAGGGAAGTTCAGTGTTGATTTGCCCGGAAAAAAGGTTAACTTGACCCTTAAGCCGGGAAAAGAGTTGGGTTTCGATGCAATTAACGAGGCCCTGAGTGCAGCGGGATATCCTGCTGAGCAGGTATAGGAAGCAAACCGGGATACCTGCTCTTGGAATTTTCTTTTTAAACAGAAGTTTATTCGCCCTGATAATCTCCGGCTGTCAGGGCTGCTTCTTTTGCGTGTAAAGCGGCCCGTTCTGCTTCTATTTCTGCCTGTTCTTCAAGAGTTTCCTTGTCAATATCGGGCAGGATGAGATTGAGAATAACACCAACCAGGGTTGCCAATGCTACTCCAGATATTTCGAAACTCAATCCTTCGCCGGTTGCCAGCTGAAGAGATCCTCCGCCAATTCCAATAACCAGTATGACCGATGAAACAATGAGGTTTCGCTTGTGGCTGTAGTCAACCCCGCTTTCAACCAGGGTTCGAATTCCTGCGCTTGCAATGATTCCGAACAGAACCATCAGAATCCCCCCCATTACCGGGCTCGGAATAGTCTGGATGAGCGCACCAAACTTGTTCAGGAATGACAGAAGCAGGGCAATTACACCAGCTCCGCCGATTACCCAAACAGAGTAAACCCGGGAAATGGCCATTACTCCTACATTTTCCCCATAGGTAGTGTTGGGAGGTCCGCCGAACACTGCAGCGAGGCTGGTTGCAAGACCATCTCCTAAAAGAGTTCGATGAAGTCCGGGATTTTCATACAGATCCCGATCAATGACCCGTCCAATTACCAGGGTATCACCCAGATGCTCTGAAATAGTCGCAAGACTCACAATGAGAAAAATTGAAATGGGGATTATGTCAAATTTCAGACTGGCAAAGGTTGGCAGGCTAATCCAGCCTGCTTCCTGTACACCGGAAAAATCCAGAAGGGCAAGGGCAGGGTTAATTATACCTAGAACGAGGGTAAATACATAGCCAACTATTATGGCCAAAAGAATGGGAATGACGGTAAAGAATCCTTTCAAGAAAATGCTGAACAGTATTGCCGCACCCAGGGTAACCCCGGCGATGGATACGGCCAGGAGGGAAAATTCTCCGTTGAGGTAGAATACCTGACTCATGGCTACGGGCGACAAGCTCAACCCAATAACAATGATTACCGACCCGATAACCACAGGAGGAAGGATTTTTTTGAGCCATGCGTTTCCAAACAGCCGAATTGCCCCTGCTACAAGCGCGTAGAAAAGACCTACAAACAGGGCTGCTCCCAAAGCGTATTCAACACCGTAGGCGGGACTGAGGGATATACTGATAATTGGAGCAATGAAGGCAAAGCTCGAACCCAAATAAGCGGGAACCTGCCCCTTTGTAATGACAATATACAGCAGTGTTCCCAGTCCGCTGGTGAACAATGCAACCGATGGACTGAGTCCGGTTAGCAGGGGAACCAGGACGGTTGCGCTGAACATTGCAAAAACGTGTTGAATGGATAGGGGGATCCATTTTCCTAGGCTTGGCCGTTCGTGAATGCCAATGGGTTGGTGGTGCATGGAAGTACCTCTTGGGAAAAGATTTGGCTTGGGTGCCTAGACCTTTGTTTACCCTGCAATAATGCCATCGGTCAATACCTGGGGCAGGGCAAACGCCGGGTGAATAATGAAAGTGTAAAATAAGTAAGCCCAGGAGAACTAGGTCGCTTATGACTATAGATTCAAAGCAATAACTCGACAGTTGTCGAGTTATTGCTTTGAATCTATAGTCTCCCACCAACTTTCATTCGTTTGCCCTGTGTTTGTCCTGATACCCGGGGTAATCCTTGGAACAAAACGGAAAGACAAACAGATAATTTGAAATATTGATGTTTACCCTGTGTACCCCAATGTTGTCAGAATGGGAAATGAATGGCACAATAATCTTGGCATATACTGGGCTGGGTTACGGGAATCTGTACACTTTCTGGTGGTTTCATTCTGTCATGGTTTAAAAAAGAAGGAATTATGAAAAAGACTGTTCTTATATTGTTTGCCCTTATTGTTGGGTTGCTTGTATCTGGTTGTTCGCAAACCGGCCCGGTGCAGGTACACCTGCTCCAGGTCAGTTCACTTCGGGGAGCGCTGTTTCCCGTTGAGGTCGACGGGGTACTTCAGGGGGGTATCGGGTTGGTTGCCGGTGCAGTTGACGATATAAGAAGCACATATGCTGGTGAACAGGTAATCAATCTTGCTACTTATAACATGACCTACGGAACTCCTGAATCCTTTGTCACCGATGGAATGGCCATTATTGATATTATGAATGATATAGGTTTTGACGGTATGGTAATTGGTCCCAGGGAGTTTTATTTTGGTTTTTCTGTCTTGGAGGCTCATGCACAGAGGGCGAATTTCCCCTTTCTTGCGGCGAATCTTGCATATGAGGATGGTTCTCCCATTCCGTTTCTCCAGGGATCCTTTCTTCACGCTGGTTCGAAAATCGGCATTATTGGGTTAGCTCCTCCCACAACCCTGGAACAGAATATGCCGGAACATGTACAGGGAATAACCCTCCTGGACCCAAGAGAATCGGTAGATCGTGAGGTTGCAAAACTGCGATCCGCAGGAGCAGCGGAAATACTTTTAATTGCCGGAGGATTTGGTTTTTTTGATTTTGAGAATACCTCGGAGGAGTTTCTTCGCCTCATTGATAATCCGGATGTGGATATGACAGTGCTCTCGGTCGCCCCTGGACGGGAGGCCGGACATTATACCCTTGCGGGAAGCGGGAAAAGGGTACTGGCTCTGGATGGAAACATCGGGGCCGGTGGACGGGCTATAGATTATTTTAACTGGACTTCCCCTGGTTTCCGGTCTATACCGGTTACCTCAGAAACTCATAGACCGCCTGACAGGCTTGAAAAGAGCCTGGGCGATGTGTACACCTTTGTGCAGAACCTCCTGTCCATGGCAATTTCCCACGCTCCGGTTGAAGTGCTTCATGATTTTAACCAGGAGAGTGCCCTGGGAAATCTGTTTACCGATTTGCTCCGGGAACATTTTCAGGCAGATGTATTGATGATCAATTCCGGCGGAATTCGAGGCGGTTTTCAGAAAGGACCAATTCGTATTCACGATGTTTATGTCAGTTATCCCTTTGGGGGGAATCTTGTATTTTTCCTGGCTGATCGATCACAAATAGTTACCATACTAGAGCAAAGCCTTACCTATATCGGGCGACCCGAAAGAGGTCGGGGGTTTATGCAGGTGTCAGGATTGGAATTTGCTTACACAGAACATAACGGATCTTTCAAGTTACTCGAAGAATCGATCAAAATTGGCTCAGAGACTTTATCGGATAAGCAATATCTGGTGGGAGTTGAGCGATTTCCCTTCATGGGTGGAGATGGGTACACTGCGTTCCGGGGTATTGAACCCGAGCAGGTCATAGCACGATCAACCCTGTCTCTTCTGATTGAGCTGATCCAAAATAGGGATTCGGTTCAGGCCGGGGTAGATGGACGAATGAAACTTGTTTCCTCCGGGGGTAATGGTCAGTGAGGCTCGTTCCTCTGGGAAAACTGGGTTTCCAATTAATGGGACTGTTCGGTCTCCTGCTCATTGTGCCTACCATTGTTTTTGTCTGGATTCTCATTACCACCACGTTGGAGTATCAGAGAAGGGAGCTTCAGGATGTGTTCCGTTCCGGACAAATTTATTTAGAAGAAGCTGTGGAATCCCTCCGTTTGGAGCTCTCTCTTACTGCCAGGGTAATTCACCGGAACAGTGGGGCAATGGAGTCCACTCCCTTACAGGATGGGTTTAGCTTTTTTCTTTTTGATTCTGATTGGCAGATTGTCGGGGCTCAATATCTCTCCGGTCAGGTGCCTTTTGAAAGCACCGATGTACAGATTCTCCAGCGCTTATTTGTGCAGGACAATTTTGGTTTGTTTCCCAGTCCCCGGGGCATTTTTGGAGTCTATCATTACAGCGCTCCAGAAAGCGCTCATAGGGTAGTCATTCTTCGAAAACTGGAATTGGCGGGTTGGCAGCAGCTCAGACTGTTGCATGGACTGAACTATATTATTTTTCGGGTTGAACCCCTGCGAATCATTGGGTCAAATTTGCCTGGGGAATTTGCTTACGGAGCGGTACAAGATATTCTCTTTGAAGACCATGATACGCCGTATCAACGTATCCGGGGAAGCGGGAGGGTCTATGAAATAATCCAGCTTCCCTGG
>SKVS01000053.1 GCA_007129335.1 Spirochaetaceae bacterium | reverse complement strand
TTCCGGACACCCTGGCTGTTTTTTTTTTTTTTTTTTTTCGAATATGACCTGAAGGTGGTGGCTGACGAGGGAGGACGTTTTCTCCAGTGGTATGTGGATAGGGATCTGTATGACCAGCCCGACACCTTTACCCGGATGAAAGCCCTGGGATTCACTGCCCTGGAAAGCCTAACCCATGGAGAAAACGGATTTCTGGATGTCCTGTTCAAAAAACTCTCAGAGGTAAAGACCGATTCCACCATGGTTATGGAACTCTATGACGACCCAACAGAACATGGAGCTTATGAGAACAGAGAATCCTTGAGAAACCACGCCCTGAGCCTGCATCCATCCGGGACATCCTTACCCCAGGAAGAGGTTCAGCGCAGGTTCACCATGGCAATAGAGCACCTGAACAATGTAAAAAATCAGATACTCAAGGATCAAAAGAATCAAAATGACCAGGAGAAGAATGGAAAAATATCCGGGAACCGGGCAGCAAGCATTCTGGATAAAATCCAATACCTCCTGGACCTCGGCTCCAGCGAACCCGGGCTGTTCAACCTGCTGTTGGAGGATTCTGCCGCCAGGGGGGAGTACAACCCTGCAGCCTGGGCTATGGACCCGGAACTGCTCGCTGTAGCTCCGGCCCCGTTCAACCAGAACCTTACCGGGGACAGGTTGTCTGCATTCGCGAAGGACTTCATGTTCGATGCCCTGGAAGTATGCAATATCAGCCGCTACGCCCATGGGGTAGACCCCCAGCAAGCCCGGTACAACCTCGACCTGAGGCTCTTTCGCCAAGCCAATCCCTGGCTTGGGGGAAATCCCACCAATGACATTCGGAAAGACTTTTTTAACCGGAATGTAGTCACCAACGGAGCTAAGCACCTGGGCGGCTGGTCGGATAAGGGAGACATTATTAATGCAAATACCATTTACTATGGGTGGCGAACCAATCCCCAGGAAACGAAGCAAATTTTCCTCATTGCAAACATGGAAGGAAAGCCCCTGGACAAGCTGGCCCTGAGATTTCTTATGCATACCGATGCATCCTGGAAGGTTGTTGTTCGCTCACCGGGCCTTGAAGTTCCGGACTCGATTGACCGGAGTTTTGTAATTCGGGACTTTCACAATGGGCAGGCCCTGATCCTGGAGCGGGATTTAACGTAGTTCAGACCTCGTCCTGGTTTTTGGGTTATTATTTACACAGCCCGGGAAAACCCTATCTCAAGGGTGTAAGCCACATGAGGCCGTAGGGTTCAAGCTCAATATACCCGCCTTCTGAACTGATGGCCTTGCGGCTTATGGCATCCTCACACTGGGGATACAAACCATGAAGACGGAGAATATTGCCAGGAATACCCTGGGGTCTGTCGGTCATATTCCCCAGAACCAGGATTCTCCTGTTATCTCCAATCCTGATAAAGGCAAAGACACCGGAATTTTCCACATCGAGGATTTGGGTTTCCCCCAACCCAAGGGTAGGTAGAGATTTTCTGATTTCAATGAGCCGTCCCAATTCCTGCCGAACCCGCATGCTGGCCGGATTCTGCTGGGATATCCGGGAGGCGGCACCCTTCCGGCCCTTGCCATGGGACCAGGAAAAAGCGGGCCTGTGAACCCAACGGCTGTCCCGGCTCTTGCCCGGTTCGTTGGCGTAGGAGTAATCGTTGAGTTGGGCGAGTTCGTCACCTATGTAAATAACCGGAATACCCCCGATGGATAGGATGATGCCATGGAGCAGGAGGATCCGGCGAATTGCCATTTCCTGTTCTTCCCTGGCCTGATGAGGATCCTTCAAATGGACAGCCTTTTCCAGACCCGTAAGGCTGGCGGTAGTACCGCTGACCCTGCAGTCTCCAGTTTCCTGGTTGTACTGAAAGGGAACTCCCCGGGAAAAGCTGCCCGGAAAATTGCCAATATAAAAATCGTTCAGAAACCGCCGGTGATCGTAGCCATTTATTCCCAGTTCCCGGGCATCCTCATCGGCAAAGGTCCACCCAATATCATCGTGAGATCGCACATAATTCACCCATGCACAGCCCTTGGGCACGGTAAACCGGTGTTGCAGACTGGTTCGTAGCAGGTCGGTATTCCGGGTTGCCAAACTTTCCCATAGCAAGGCCATGAGCAGGGGATTGTAGGAAATTTCGCATTCCTGGGGGCTAATGTATTTTGCCACCTCATCGGGGTGCACAATTGCTTCGCTCTTGAAAGCCAGGGCTGGAGCAACAATTGAAGCGGCTAAACGAAAAGCTTGAATGAGGGTATGAGCCTGAGGCAGATTCTCACAACTGGTACCCAGCTCCTTCCAGCAGAAAGCAAGAGCATCAAGTCGAAGAATTTGAGCACCCGCATTTGCCAGGGAAAGCATTTCCCCAACCATGGCAATAAAGGTTGCCGGATTCTGATAGTTTAGGTCCCACTGGTAATTATTAAAGGTGGTCCAAACCCAGCCGTCAACTTCATGGTTGTAGGTGAAACTGCCTGATCGTACATCCGGAAAAATATCCCGCAGGGTACGGTTATATGCATCAGCATCGGTTTTTTCCCGGAAGATCCAATAGTAGTCCCGGTATTCAGCTACCCCCTCCTTGGCAGCAAGGGCCCAGTCGTGTTCATCGGAGGTATGATTGAAGATAAAATCCAGCACAAGGCTTATGCCTTTTTTTTGCAAGGTCCTGGCCAAATGCTTCAGGTCATCGATGGTTCCAAGCTTTGGATCTACCTCCCGGTAACTGGATACAGCGTAGCCCCCGTCATTTTCGGCCTCGGGAGCCTTAAATAAAGGCATGAGGTGGAGGTAGGTAATTCCCAGCTGTTCAAAATAATCCAGCTTTTTTTCCAGTCCCCCAAGATCTCCGGCGAATAAATCCACATAAACCATGGCACCGACCATGGTTTCCCGCTGAAACCAATGGGGATCCTCTTGGCGGATTTCATCGAGTAGGCGGAGTTCCTGGTCCCGCTGAATCCAGGAGACTGCCAGGACCCGGGTCAACTGCTGAAGATGGTAGAAGAAATCCCAGCGATGGCCGTACAGTTCCCTGAGCCGAAGGAAAAGGTCGGGAAAAATTTGAGAGAATCGGTTGTAGAAAATTTCTGGCAGAGCCTCTCCGGAGAGCTCCATAGGAAGCTCTATATCCGGAAGAAGCAACTGGGCCGCTTTTAATCCATCTGAGTTCAATGATCATTTCCCCTGGAAAACACAGGCAACCTAGCCCTTAACCGATCCGGCCATAAGCCCCCGTACAAAGAACCGTTGAAGTGAAAAGAATACCACCAGGGGCATGATCATGGTAACAAAAGCACCAGCGGTCAGTACATGCCAAGCCTGCCCACGAGATGCTACCAGTTCACTCAACCTTGTTGTTAGTACCGCAACGTCGGCTCTGGTTCCCAGGAAAACCAAAGCTACCAGGAGGTCATTCCACACCCAGAGGAACTGGAAAATAGCAAATGCGGCAATGGCGGGTGTAGACAGGGGAAGAACAAGCCGGGTAAAGGTGAGCATCGGGGTTGCCCCATCGACTCTGGCTGCTTCGATAAGGTCAACCGGCAGACTGGAAATGTAACCGAACAGTAAATATGTTGCCAAGGGTAAACCAAATCCTGTATGGGCAAGCCAAATACCCAGGAAGGTACCATTTAAACCCGTGGCCTGATACAGGGAAAATAAGGGTTGAAGGCTCATCTGCAATGGCACCACCATTAATCCCACAAGAACCAGAAAGAACGCTTTTCTTCCGGGAAACTCTAACCAGGCAATTGCATACGCTGCAAAAGCAGCAATAGTAATGGGAATAACCGTTGAAGGTATGGTAACGAGCATGCTATTGAGAAATGCTGAACCCATTGCATCCGCGAATAAAACACTTCGATAGTTATCTAAAGTCCAGGCCCCCGATTGGAAAGCTGTAACAAAAGCTGTCCACCACCCGCTGGAAGTTATGAGGTCCCGAGGACGGAAAGAGCTTACCAATAATCCAAACGTGGGTATTGTCCAAAGGAGTACTAAGAGAATGACTATGGCGTTAACAATAATGCTATTGATTAAGGCCTGTTGTTTTATGGTCATACCTGATTTGGGCGGAGCGACTTTATAGTTTGGTTGTTTTCCTGCAATGGCTGTCATTTAAAACCTCCTGGATTTCAAGCTGCGCACGTTATGAACCATGACGGGAATAACAGCAATGAACAGAATTACCGCAGCCGCACTTCCTCGGCCAAAATTTCCCTGAACAAACATTTGCTGATACATAACATTCGCAATAACGTTGGTGTTAAAATTACCGCTGGTCATGACAAAGACGATATCGAACACTTTTAATACAAGAATTGTAATGGTAGTCGTCACCGTAACAATGGTTCCCATGATGAAGGGAATAATTACCTGGAAGAAAATTCGAACCTCCCCTGCACCATCAATTCGAGCTGCTTCCAGCAATTCGCCGGGGACACCTTTTACCGCAGAGGACAGAATTACCATGGCATATCCAGTCTGAAGCCAAACCATGATGACAATGAGAAAAAAGTTGTTCCAGGGTTCAATACGCAACCAGCCCTGGGGACTGCCGCCAAATAATTCAACTATAGCGTTCAACAATCCAATTTGAGCACCAAAGGTAGCCCTGAAATAAATGAACCGCCAAATAACTCCTGCACCAACGAAGGATATTGCCATGGGCAGGAAAATCAGGGACTTCGCAAATTTTTCCCAACGGATCCGATCCACCAGAATCGCAATTATGAGACCAATTGAGACAGAGAAGCTGGGAACAAAGACAAGCCAGAGGGCATTGTTAATAAGCGCTCTGAACGTTGCCGGGTCGGTAAACAGGGAAACATAATTCTGTAATCCGAAAGATCCAGGCACCACCCCGGTACCACGCCGGGATATAAAGAAACTGAGCCAGGTTGTTCGAATTGTAGGGTAAATTATGAACACACCCAAAATAATGGCTGCTGGTGCTATGAAGACAAAGGGCCTTACAAAATCCCGTATACGGATAGGAAAGGTCGAAACCAGATTATCTACCGTTAAATACAAGGCCCAAATACCGAGTACACCTACCAGTATGGCCACAATTGCCAACATTGCCCGGGGTGCATCCTGATTCTTCATAAATTCTGTACTGACCATGAAACCGTAACTCAAGGCCATGATCATAACAAGAGAAACCAATACGCGGAACCAGGTTTTTTCAAACAAGGCCATTACGGGTCCCCCATTCAGTTGTACGCTCCTCATACTCCCTTCCTTTTCCAATAGTGTTACTTTTCTGCCCTCAATCAGATTGATCAAGGACAGAAAACTACCACCCTTGAATGATGGTATAAAACAAAGCCAGACAGGCGACTGCAAAGCAACCGCCTGCCTGAAATTACCTGTTCTTATCGAGGCCAGCTGGCATCAATAGCTCGGAGAACCGAATCAAGAGGCTCACCGTTAATATAATCAACCATTTTGGTCCAGAATGTACCTGCTCCTACGGGTCCTGGCATAAGGTCAGAACCGTCAAACCGGAAGGTATCGGCATTCTGCAGAATTTCTGCATATCCTCTGTCCAAATCGGTGGGATACCATGCAAGATCTGCATCCCGATGTGGTGAAATGAATCCACCAGCTTGAACCCATGACTTGGTAGAAATACCCTGAGTCATGTAATGTGCCAAAGCCCTTACTTCTGGCTTATCGGTAAATACCCCATAGATGTCACCAGCACCGAGTACTGGATTACCAAATTCAGGATCGATTCCCGGAAGGTAGAAGTAATCTACATCCACACCAACCCGTACTCCGTCAGGGAAGAATGCAGGAATGAAGCTGGCCTGGCGATGAAGCCATGCGGCTGGAGGATTGGTAAACAATGCCCGGGGTGCGTCTCCGAATGGAGTCAACAGAATTCCGTCAGTTCCCCCAAGGACATAATCATCATTGAACCAGATTTCACTCATGATTTCGAACGCCCGGCGTACCTCGGGGCTGTTAAAGGGAAGTTCTCCCCGGGTCCACGCATCGTATTTTTCTACTGGAGCAGTTCGCAGGAGAATATCTTCGATCCAGTCGGTTCCAACCCAGCCGGTAGCACCTGCAGATTCAATTCCGATGGTCCAGGGTACTCCACCGTCAGCAACAATTTGATCACTTAATGCTAGGAGTTCATCCCATGTGGTAGGAATTTGATACCCAGCAGCTTCGAATGCCTGTTTTGGATACCACACAAGGCTTTTAATGTTTGCCCTATGCCAGATCCCAGCCATTTTCCCATTCATAGTTGCCATATCGAGCCAGCTTTGGTCATATTGCCGCTGGAGATACGGCATGTCAAACCACTGGTTCATATCGATGATGTAACCACCTTGGACAAAGTCTCCCAAAAGACCTGGTTGAGGGAAAGCTGCCATGTCAGGAGGGCTTCCGCCTTCTACCCGAATAGTAATGAGGGATTCAAAGTCACCTGAACCTTCATACACAACCCGAATGCCGGTTTGCTCTTCGAAAAGTCTCATTGACTCACGAAATCGTCGGGCATCCTCATCTACGAATGCTCCGAACACATTTACTGTCCGCCCCGAAAGATCCTGACCGTTTGTCCAGGGATTATCCGTAAAATCCCGAGCAGGTGCTGCGGGAGCAGCCCCTTGTTGTCCACCGGCAAAAACCAGTCCAGGAACGAGAAGAAGGATTGCGATTACCAGAATCACACCACTCTTTGCGATCTTCATACCTACCTCCTTGAAAAAATAGGTTCTTCAATTTTTCCAAGGTCTTTGCAGACCTTGTTGGTTTCCATAACTCCAATCCAAAGCTTTAAAGCTTTGGATTGGAGTTATGGAAACCAACAAGGTCTGCA
>SKVS01000193.1 GCA_007129335.1 Spirochaetaceae bacterium | reverse complement strand
GGATGATTTTATTTTCCTCGATGAAAAAAACAAGTTTGAAGCTATTTGCGATGAAATCCAGGAAGTGAATAAGAAAGGTCAGCCTATTCTCGTAGGTACCGTTTCCATAGAAAAATCAGAAATACTTTCTGCAATACTCACTCGCCGAGGGGTTCGTCACGAGGTACTCAATGCAAAGAACCATGCAAGGGAAGCGCTCATAGTAGCTGAAGCCGGAGCAAAAGGGTCCATTACCATAGCAACAAATATGGCAGGACGGGGTACCGACATTAAACTCGGTGGAAATTCAGAATACCGTGCACGAAGAAAAGCTGGTACAGAAGCAACGGAAGAAGAATACCAGAAAATTCTGAAACGGGAAATGGAACTATGGAGACCCCAGAACGAAGAGGTGAAAAACCTGGGTGGATTATACATTATTGGTACTGAACGGCATGAAAGCCGGCGAATAGACAATCAGCTGCGAGGGAGGTCCGGCCGGCAGGGAGACCCTGGATTAAGCCGTTTTTTCTTGAGCATGGATGATGAGCTCATGCGACTATTCGGAGGTTCAACGAGAAACTTAAAGGGTATGATGGCAAAGGTAGGGATGAAGCCCGGTGAAGCCTTGAACCATCCCCTGCTAAACCGGGCTATAGAAAAGGCTCAAAACAAAGTAGAAGAACGAAACTTCGATATTCGGAAACATCTTCTGGAATACGATGATGTTTTAAACGAACAAAGAAAATTCATTTATCAGCAACGGGAAGATCTGCTGGTTGATCCTGAAATTAAAAGTAGAATAATTCGTTTTTGTCAGGAATTGCTCGATGACTCCTTTGAACCATGGCTTAAACAACGGGGGAAGGACGAAGATCTGTTACAGGAAGGTCTGGCAAAACTGAAAGACGAAATATACTGGACTCCGGGATTGAGTGTAAAAGCTCTTATGGAACTTCCCTATGATCAGGTCATGCCAGCCCTTTTAGAAGACCTTGCTTCCACTGTAGAGAAAAAGGAACAATTTCTTGGAGCCGAAAGGTTAAACGGTGGTTTAAGAATTGAGTACTTACGGACCATAGATATCCGATGGCAGGATCATCTGGAAAATCTCGAAGCCCTCCGGGAAGCTGTATATTTAAGAAGCTACGCACAGAAAAATCCCTTGTTAGAATACAAAATAGAAGGCTTTCAAATTTTCGATGAACTTTTGTACAATATTCGTCAGGAAGTAGCTCGGAAGCTGTTCTTGGTAAGAACCGAAGGTCTGACCGATCAGAATAAAACACTTCCAAGAATACAGGGCACCACCCAACATCAACAAATGGGTCAATTTGCCCAACAGAATCCGATGCAAGGTGGCAGTCAGCCCTTGGGTGGTCAAGCCAAGCCAAGGGTTGCCGGGAGACCCATGCCAGGTCAGACCGTGGCGGCACCGGTTACCCGCAATCAACCAAAGGTTGGCAGAAACGACCCCTGCCCCTGTGGCAGCGGGAAAAAATACAAACAATGCTGCGGGAGATAATTACCCCGCAGTTTGCTCCATCGCGGTAACCTCATCTGATTCAACACTATATGCGTTGATCAGGGTGAAGATGGCAAACAGAATAATGATTACGACTGCTAATCTTCGCATAAGCTCTCCTGTTTTATGAACTTCTTTCATCATGAGAAATTTCGTATTAGTACAGAATTTCTACATTCTACCGTAAAAATCTCCGAGGGTCCACAAAGTTCCCGTTTTCAATGATTGAAAAATGTAAATGGGGACCCGTGGACCGACCGGTATTTCCCATTCTGCCAATGAGTTGCCCCTGACTGACATATTGACCTACCGAAACTGCAAAGGAATCCAAATGGGCGTACAGGGTTTGGTATCCCCTTGCATGCTGAAGAATTATAAACTTCCCGTAGTTTCCAATTTGACTTTCAATATGAACTACTCGTCCAGCCATGGATGCTCTAATGGGAGTTCCAATGGCGTTTGCAAAATCCAAACCATTATGAAATCTCCGTTGTCCGGTAAAGGGGTCTGGCCGGAAACCAAATCCACTGGTCAGTCTACCAACAGTCGGATAGGTAAAAACATCGCCAATAGCAAAAGCCAGGTCCAATTGACTCATTCGTGCATTAGGTATAAACAGCGAGGTTCCAACGTTCAGGACGTCTGTGGATAAATTATTGGCATCCAACAAAGCGTTTACGGTAGTCCCGTTAGCCCGGGCAATGCTTTCCAAGGAATCCCCTGATCGGACGGTATACCGAAGCCCGTCACGATTAGGAATCCTGAGCAACTGACCAACCTGCATGAGTCTCACATCGGGTATATTGTTAAAGCTTAAGATTGTGTCCATGTTCAACCCGTGTTCAAGGGCTATATCCGAGATGGTATCGCCGGGTTTTACCCGATACTCGGTAATTTTCATTGCGGTGAAGCGGTTGGGGTCAATCTCCTGAAAATCAAAGAAACTAAGACTCTGGTCACCCTGGTAAGATGCATAGGATCGAATGTCCATGGTCTGGGGTTCTAATTGGGATATTTCTTCCATTGGCAACCATGTGCGGGTTAGAGAATCGAGAAAAACAGGTTGCATTAAGAAACCTGACCAGAGAATAAGGAAGAAATACAGCAATCCCAGAAAAAATGGTGCCTGGTTCGATTGAACAAGCTGTTCACTGAGGGTATTCAGCTTCTGTTCAAAAGTTCCTACTTTTTTTACAAAGGATGCCTGCACTACTGGAGCATAATCGGGGTTCAAAGAATGCTTCAGGAAATGCCATTGGGAGGCAGTCCCTTGAGAAATGGGTTTAATCTCTTTTCGTATTAATTCTGCTTTACCCCTGAGTCCCGATGAAGTATTCCGCTTCCTTGGGGTAACATGTTGATCCTCTATAATGGTTTGCATAAGTAATATATCGGCAAAATAATAAAATGATTTATCATCAAAGTCTGACACCTTTAGGAAAAAATGCTATGTTTGGATGAATACCATGGTATCTGAAAAGCATCACTTGCGCTACAACATTATCATTTTTCTTGTGGTAATAGTGTCCCTCTCCATACTATTCCAGTTAGGCAGAATAATGCTCCCGGGAAACACCTCTGCCCAGAACAGGTTGGCAAACGGAACGGTTGAAAGAGGACCGATTTACGACAGGAATGGTCGAATACTGGCGGTCCAAACCGAGCAACCGGTTCTTTCTGCCTGGATACCCAGTATACGTTCTTTAGAAAATACCGCCGACCTCGTATCGCGGATTCTTCCGATTGATGCAGAGGAACTGCTTAGAAGGTTCCAGAACAACGACGGCTACATGGTAATTAAACGCAACCTTAACCCCGCAGAAGCTGAAGCCCTGACCCTGCTCATTCAGCAAGGTGAATTACGGGGTCTAACCATTGAAGAGGCAAACCGGCGTTATTATCCCCAGGGTCAACTTGCATCCCACGTATTAGGATTCACCGGACTTGACAATTATGGTTTGGAAGGAATCGAATTAACCCAGAACAGTATTCTTGCCCCTTCAGACCAAAGGTTAGGAAACCATGTATATCTAACCCTTGATTCCACGGTTCAATACCAGGCAGAATTATTGGCAAGGGCCGCTTATGAGGAACATGATGCTGAATCGGTTATGCTCCTTATTGCTTCAGCCAAAACCGGTGAGATTCTTGGCTGGGCTTCAACGCCTACATTCGATCCCAACTTCATTACTGACTCTACCTTGGAACAACGGAGAAACCGGCCTATTCAGTTCATGTACGAGCCGGGTTCAGTTTTTAAGATTTTCTCCCTCGCGGCAATTATGAATATGGGAGGCATTCATGAAAACACAGTCTTTCAGACTGCCGGAGGATACGCTCCCCCAGGCATAAACCCTCCCATAACCGACTTGAGCAATTATGGGAATTTAACAGCCGAAGGAATAATCCAATTTAGTTCCAATGTTGGAGCTGCTCTGGCCTCTGATACCGTTAATGCGGCAGATTTTCATTATGTGCTACGGCAGTTCGGTTTTGGAGAACGTACAGGCATTCCCCTGAACGGTGAACAGCTTGGCATTTTGCGTGAAACCCGGAACTGGTCAAACCGGTCAAAACCGACAATTGCCATTGGACAGGAAATTGGAGTTACTGCCCTTCAAATGGTGCGAAGTTCTACCGTTTTCGGTAATAATGGGGTTCTACTTCAAACCCACATCGTAAAACGTATAGTCAGTCCCACTGGCGATCTGCTCTTTGAGGCTGAAAGAACTCCTATTCGCCAAGTACTCAGTCCAACTACCACCCAAAAAATGCTGGGTTTTATGAATACCGCTGCAGATTTTGGAACTGGTCAGCGAGCCAGGGTTGAAGGACTGAATATTTCGATAAAAACGGGAACAGCAGAAATGGTAGACCCTGAAACTGGCCGTTATTCCCGGGAACGTTTTCTGGCCTCCAGCCTCGCCCTCTTCCCTACCGAAAACCCCGAAATCATTGTATACGTGGTCATTGAGTATCCCAAACGGGAAATTTTCGGGGGGAGAATTGCCGCACCAATTATACGACAAGCCGCAGAATTTCTCATTCCTTACTATGGAATTCAACGCTCCCAGGACCAGGTTGTGGTACAAGACCAGCGGCTGCGCATTGTTGAGCCCCCCTTACCTGGCATTTCTACAACAATTCCATCCTTTCAGGGTTTGTCCTTACGAACCATTCTCCCATTGCTCGACCATTCGACAGTGACCGTAACGATAGAGGGTGACAGAGGATGGGTTTACGAGCAAAGTCTGACGCCTGGTACTCCCGTACAGCCGGGAATGCAGCTCATTCTCAGGGTAAGCGATGACCACGAATACTTCCCCCTCCAGGGGAGACCGGAACATGAATGATTCTCTTCTTCCGGATTTTATCCTGGAAACATCGGAAAACAAGGTAAAGGGTGTTCTTGGGGGTCTGGCACTCCACAGTAAATACCGACCGGGGGAAGAAATACGGGGACAGTGCGAAAAACTGGCAAAAAACAAGAATCCGGTATTTGTTATTGGTATGGGTTTAGGACATCATTTTTCTGTTGTTCTGGACTCTTGCCCGAATCGGCGGTTAATCTTTGTTGAACCTCATCCGGGAGTCTGGGATTGGATTCAAACAAACAGGCAAGGTTTTTTTCAAAACAAGAACCTGGTTCAAGGTCTGTTCATCCAACCGGACTCACCGGATTTACGCGGTATTGTCAAGCAACTCATACCAGGAGACGGTCAGGCTGTACCTGAACTCCTGGTACTGCCTGCATACAAAAAATGCTTTCCCGAATTTGTTAAAACCTTCGAAGATCGTCTAAAAATTGTGCAGGAGCGGCAAAAAATTAACTCAGCCACCCTGAAACGATTTGGAAAACTTTGGCTGCGTAATTCAATGCGTAATGTACCAATCTACAGCAAAGCAATACCAGTACAAAAAGCCTTTGGACATTTTCAAGAGATCCCCGCAATACTGCTCGCCGGGGGACCGAGTCTGGACAAAATTCTTCCCCGATTGTCCGATCTTCGGGAGTTTTTCCTGCTGGTGGCTGTAGATACTGCAGTAAGACCCTGTATGCAAATGGGTGTAGAACCGGACTTTATCGTTATGGTTGACCCTCAATACTGGAACACCCGTCATCTGGATTGGGTATATTCGCCCCACAGCATCTTTGTTACGGAAATTTCGGTACATCCTGGAAGTCTACACCATATGGCACGCCCTCCCCTGCTCAGTGGCAGCATTTTCCCCCTGGGACAGTTTGTAGAAAATGACCGGTTTCAGCGGTTGGGCGCAGGAGGATCGGTTGCCACAACAGGTTGGGATTTCATACACCATTTGGGTATCCAGGAAATATTTTGTACAGGTTTGGATCTGGGCTTTCCTGAGATGAAAACCCACACAAGGGGCAGCTTATCAGAAGAAATGAGTCACCATAGGGGAAACAGGTTCTGTACGGTAGAGACTTTGGGCCACCGTTTTCTCAACTCTAGGAGTGTTAGCTGGACACAAGATTATGCAGGTAGGCCTGTGATGAACGACAAGCGTATGGATGTTTATGCAGCCTGGTTTGAAGCACGGGTTCACGCAGCTTCTACCCGGGGAGTTCAAACCTACAACCTTGGGTCTGCCTCCAGGGCCATACAAGGTATTACCCCTGTCTCCTTAGGCGACCTTCATACCTCCAGACCTTCTCTGCGAGGGACTATAGATAGAAAAATCCTTGACTTGATGGCCCATTCTGATGAAGGTGCAGAAAATGAAGTCAATACTCCTTCGGAGATTGTGCACATTTTTCAAAAAATTGACTCAATGCTGGGAGAAGCACGAGAAATTCATGACCTTGCAAGAAAGGCTATAGATCAAATTAACTCCTTTTTGGCCACAAACCCCCTGTCATCTTCAATTCTTATTGAAAATTTGAACACAATTGATGAACAGATCATGGAACTCCAGAGCCGTAAGATCATTGGTTTTCTACTGGAGGATATATTTCAGGAGATTCAGGCCATGGATGATCCAGCTGACCTCGAATCATCCTTACAGCGAAGTCTCACTATGTACCAGGGTCTCATGAATTCATGCCACTGGATCCTCACTGAACTGAAATCCCTGGAATCCCCGCAAATTTAAAGCAAAGGTTTTATCAGGGCAAACGAATAATAGTTGGTGAGAGACTATAGATCTCCTGAGTTTACACTTTCAATATTTGCCCTGCGTTTGTCCTGAAGTTTTTATTTTAGTTTTCCGAACTTAGAGCCGATACTATTAGTATGGGGAGTTGCCCCTCTCCTAACGGTATGCACCCAGACGTCCAGGCATACCGTTTTTTTATGCCCAAATGATTTTTCCCTTACCGGTTTTCTTTGCCTGATATAAATTGGTATCCGCATCCTGAATAATGGTT
>SKVS01000163.1 GCA_007129335.1 Spirochaetaceae bacterium | reverse complement strand
TAAAAGAGCCAGCCCGGTGCAAATCTTGCGCCGGACTGGCCAGAAAACCGAAGGTTGGAGTGTTCATCACAACAGATGATTACATGAAACTCCAGAAGAGAAATTACACCAAACCAATGCTTGCAAGAATGATTGCTACGATCAATGCGAGGATTGGAATTGCACTACCAACCATGAAAATATCCTTGTAGGAAGTTTTATGGGTCATGGAAGTTACTGCCAACAGGGTAAGAACCGCGCCGTTATGGGGCAGGGTATCAAGACCACCAGATGCAATTGAAGCAACCCGGTGGAATGCCGCAGGAGCAATTCCGCTGGACTGGGCCAGTTCCATGTACTGGGCACCCAGGGCTTCAAGGGCAATTCCCATACCGCCGGATGCAGAGCCGGTTGCTCCAGCAAGAATGTTTACCGCAACAGCTTCTGAAATAAGGGGGTTTCCACCAATTCCAAGTACCAGGTCGGTCAACACTTCAAAACCGGGAACCGCCCGTACCACAGCTCCAAATCCTACTGCAGCACTGGTGTTAATAATCGCAAGAACCGAACCGCTGGCACCGGCATTCATTGTTTTAACAATACTCTTTCGGTCTGGGCCGATGAATTGCTTAATGTTAAATCCGATTGCCATCAGGATACCAGCACCAAGGGAATACAGAATGTGCAGGTTAAACAGGTTGAGCAAGAGAATAACCGAAATCAGGGGGATTGCAGAAACCAGGGGATTGGGAAGAGCTGCGATATCTACTTTTTCTACCCCTTCAAGTTCGGTGTAAACCTCTCCCTTTGCGGTGCGTTGTTTGGCGCTATAGAGCATCCACAGCATACCGACAATCAACATTACCAATGCACCGGCAATACCCATAATAGGAGCAGCGGTCGGTGTTGTTCCGAAGTAGTTCATAGGAATGAGGTTCTGAATCTGGGGAGATCCGGGAACGGCAGTCATGGTGAAGGTAAAGGAACCCAGGGCAATCGCGCCAGGAATAAGCGCCCGTGAAAGGTTTGCTTCCCGGAAAAGTGCTAATGCCAGGGGATACATAGCAAAAACTACTACGAACAGGGAAACTCCCCCGTATGTTAATACTGCACAACCAAGAACAACTGCAAGAATAGCTTGTTTCTTACCGATTTTTTCTACAATCCAGTGAGCAACAGCCCGGGCAGCCCCGGTATCATCCATTACTTTACCGAAAACGGCACCAAACAGGAACACGGGAAACCATGCCCGGGCAAAGCCAACGAAACCGCCCATGTAACTGTCGGTATAGGCTGTGAGCAGATCGAGGCCACCGAATAATGCAACAATACCCGCAGTAATTGGGGCAATCCAGATAATAGACATGCCCCGGTAGGCAAGGAACATCAGCAATCCAAGGCCGAGAATAATTCCGAATAAATCCAACATAGTTTAAATCCTCCGTAGTGTGTGGAGCCCTTAAGGGCTCTTGAGTGGGTGTGGAGCACGATGTGCATTCCATTGGACCGGACTGCTTTCTTTGCTCTCAGGTTCACGATACGCGGTATAAGGGGCTACCCTTCGTTATGTAACCTCCTGACTTCTTAAGGTTCGTGAGTCTCCGGTTTTCCAGGAGACTCGCTGGAAAAATAGCGTTATGGATTCTTACTGAACTCGTTTTAATACGGTGACTGAATTGGTAACCCCGGATCCTCCTACGTTTAAGGTAGCGGTTACTTCCGGAGATCCGGCCTTTCTTGCCAAACCAATGGGCTGACCAATCATTTGTTTGTATAAAAGAACGTGCATGGATGCACCGGTTGCTCCAACGGGGTGACCTTTGGATTTCAAGCCTCCAGACAGGTTCACCGGGCAGTGATCATCGGCGACAAATCTGCCGTCTACATAGTCCTGGCCTGCTTTTCCATCCTGGGACAGACTCAGAGCTTCGGTGCAGAGTAATTGGTTAATTGTGAAACAATCGTGAACCTCTGCAGCCTGAAGATCCTTTGCACCAATACCTGCCTCGGTAAATGCCTGATTTACCGCCTGCTTGCCTGCAACCAGTTCGTGCATATTTTTCCGGTCCTTAGTGGCAAGCCTTTCGGTGGTGTGGCCAATTCCAGCAAATTCTACAACTGCTGATTTTTTCTTTTTTGCCAGTTCGGTTGTGGTCAGAACCAGGGCTGCTGCACCATCGGTAACCAATGAGCAGTCGTGAAGCCGCAGGGGTTCAGCTACCATGGGGTTTTTCTCATCGGGCATGTTAATTATTGCTTCGGAGGTGAACAGTCCATTCCGGTCGGCTGGGCCGCCTTTTCCAAAATGTGCAAGGGGATTTTCAATTCCATTGCGGTAGTTGAGGGCCGCGACGGTGGTAAGCATTTTTTGTAATTGTTCATCGGACAATCCATAGTGTTTTTGGTAGCCCTTGGCATATTCTGCAAAGAGTCCAGGGAAGGTCATTCCTTGGGCTCCCTCAGTCGGCCAGAAAGATGCACCCGCAAGAGCGTGGGTGACGCCGGCGGTTTTGAGCAGGTTCATTTTTTCTACTCCGACAACAAGAATGGTTTTATACCGTCCACTCTCGATACCGTAGATTCCATTGAGAATGGCCATAGAAGAACTGGCACAAGCTCCTTCTACCCTCTGGGTTGGTTTAAAACGGAAGGCTTCCGGATATGCTTCCAGTGCGAAGGGTCCCAAATGATCTTGGTTGGTAAACAATCCGGGGGCAAATGAACCTACCCAAATTGCGTCAATTTCCTTCGGATCAATTTGGGCGTCTTGAACCGCTCCCTGGATAGCCTCGGTCATTAGTTCGTACAAACTTTTCGTGTCGGTGATCTCTCCGGTTTCCTTGTTCCGTTGGACAAAGGATCCAAACTGGGTATTGTACCCGCCAAGAATGCTAACTGAACTCATGAGTTTACTCCTTAAGATGGTTCTAGTCATTGACCAGGGTCATTAGAAACACAATAAATCCAGGTTTTATGTATTGTCAAGAAAAAATTTTTGTTGCGAGTATTGATCATCAGATTTATGTTTAAGTGACTATGGTCATTTAAACAATCTTATCTTTCAGCAGGTGCAGCCGGTGCCATAGGAAAAAAACAACGGAGGGAAAAAATGGGAAAAGAGTTAACCACAATCGGTGTTGTCGGTTCCGGGATTATGGGTGCAGGCATTGCCCAGGTAGCATCTTGCGCAGGAAAGTTTCAGGTAATCTTATGCGATCTCGATCAGCCTGCCTTGGAACGGGGAATGAAAATAATTAACAAAGGCTTGGGCAAATTACTGGAGAAACAGCTTATAGACCAGCAGGAATTTGAGCAGATCCTTTCCCGGATTACAACCACTACTGAAATTCAGATGGTTGCGGGAACTGACCTGGTCATTGAAGCAGTCCACGAGAACTTTGCCGTGAAGAAAGAAATTTTTCAGGCCCTGGACACATATGCTCCGGAAGAAACCATATTTGCATCGAATACCTCAACCTTCCCCATAACCCAATTAGGGGCAACAGTGGGAAATCCATCTAGACTCGTGGGTATGCATTTTTTTAATCCCGCACCGGTTATGAGTCTGGTAGAAATTATCCGCGGGTTGGGCACCGGGGAAGATACCGCACAGACCGCAGTGGAACTTGCAAACCGGCTCGGCAAAACCCCTATTGAGGTGCACGACTCACCGGGATTTGTGGTGAACAGGATTCTGATTCCCATGATCAATGAGGCAGTATTTCTTTTGGCTGAGGGAGTTTGTTCGGCCCTGGATATCGATGAGGCAATGAAGTTGGGAGCTGCCCACCCAATGGGCCCCCTTGCCCTGGCTGATCTCATTGGATTGGATGTGTGTTTGCACATTATGGAAACTCTTCAAAGCGATCTGGGAGATGATAAGTACCGACCCTGTCCTCTGCTGAAAAGGTATGTACAGGCGGGAAAGCTGGGCCAGAAAACCGGGGTTGGTTTTCACTCCTACAGCGGTTAATATTCGGATTTCTAGCCTTCGAATTTTCGAATAGCCTGGACGGTTTCCTGGTTGTTTTCCTGGGATTGACCCGATTCCCGGTGTATGGTTACCACAATGGCCCTCGATTTTGCGGCCAGAATTTCGGTTTTATCTCTTTCTGCGGTAATGAGCGAGTGGAGTTCGTAGCTTTTCGATCCGATCCGGGAGCACCGGGTGTAAACCTTTACCCTGTCTCCGTAGAGAATGGAAGCCAGGTAGTCTATTTCTCCCCGGGCAATGACTATACCTTCCAGGTCGCTGGCCCGATCTTCGAATAAAGCTACATCCCTGAGATACCGTACCCGGGAGTCTTCGATATAGGTCAGAAAAGCCTTGTTGTTCACGTGATTGTAGGTATCGAGGTCATCGTACCGAACTTTCTCTTCGGTACAATGGCGGTAATCCTTCGTATTCGTTGAAATTTCCATGGGGTGCTACTTTTTCTCCAGAGCTGGTATGAGGATTGTTTCGCAGTAACTCACCCCGGCCTTAACCAGGTCCCAGCCATCGTTGGTTATGGCCCAGTCGAGGAAAATCGACCGCATGGACCGGTTGAACAGGAGGGCAAGCTCATCTGATTCCAGATCGGTTCGAAGCTCACCATTCTCCTGCCCTTCGGTTATAATTTCCCTTACCAGTTCGTGAAGGAACCGTTTTGGATTAATCAGAATCTTGTTGGCAAAGGGATCCATGATGTTGGTGGAGTACAGGATCTTGAGCATATCGATACCTACCTCATCCCTGACATAGCGCATTTGGGCCCGGGTAAAGGCAACCAGCTTTTCTTTTGCTGATGTGTAGCGCTTGAGATTGCGCTGGTACTTTGCGTAGTAGTCGTCAATTGCCTGAAATTCTTCGATAATGATGTCGCTTTTCGTGCGAAAATATGTATAAAAGCTGCCCTTTGCTGTTCCCGCCCGTTGGGTTATTTCCTCTACGGTTACCGCGTCATACCCTTTTTCCCTGAACAAGGCTATTGCGTGTTCAAAGAGTAGCGAACGGGTCTGGAGGGCCTGCTTTTGTCTGTTCGTCATTTTTTTGGTCATTTCCGCCATAGTAGCATATATGCGAACTAATCTCAAATCATTCGACCCCAAATAGATAAAAAAATATAGAAAAGCTGTCATTTTCTGGGTGTACCGAAGCTTGTAAAACACAGTAAAACTACCCCATATACAGTGGTAGTAGACTTCTGAACAGCCACCTGTGGGGGCTTTTACAAGCTGCGGTACACTTTTTACAGGAATAAGAGGAAAATCCCGGTCTCCCTCCTTACGGGGAAGAGACCGGCTATAAATTTTCTCAAAAAAACCTTTATTGCTTTGGACTAATTCCCATGACCCCGTCCTGGAATATTCTTGGATCCATGAGCTTGGGTTGTCCCTTAATTATAGGTTTGAACTCCATAAGAGCAAGAATATCCTTTTCAAGGTCTATTCCCGGAGCTATTTCTGAGAGCAATAACCCATCCTTGGTGAGCTCGAAAACCGCGCGCTCGGTTATGTACAAGACCGGTTGTCCGGTTTCGCTTGCGTATTCTCCGCTGAAAGTTTTATGTTCCACGGTGTCTACGAATTTCTTCACACTTCCCTCTGTCAGGATGTTCAGTTTGCCGTTTTCAACAGCAATTTCCAATCCCCCTGCGGTAAAGGTTCCGAGGAAGAACACCCTCTTGGCGTTCTGGGTAATGTTTATGAATCCTCCGGCACCGGCAAACTTTGGTCCGAACTTGCTTACATTCAAGTTTCCATCCTTGTCCACCTGAGCCAGGCCCAGGAAGGCCAGGTCAAGTCCGCCTCCGTCGTAAAAATCAAACTGGGCAGGTTGATCAACCAGACATTCGGAGTTCGATGCAGCTCCGAAATCAAGACCGCCAGCCGGAAGACCGCCGATAGGCCCTGGTTCTACAGTAAGGGTCATGGCGTCCATAATGCCTTCTTCCGCGGCTACCATGGCTACCCCTTCGGGCATGCCGATTCCCAGGTTGACAATGGAATTGTCTTCCAGCTCCATGGCTGCCCTGCGGCAAATGATTTTCCGCTCGGACATTCCCATTTTTTTCATTTCTTTTAAAGGAATGCGGATTTCGCTGGAATATGCGGGATTGTACTGGGTGGCAAAGGTCTGCCAATGGGTTTCCGGGGTCGACTGAACTACATAATCAACCAGAATTCCTGGAACAACGACATCCCGTGGATTTAGGGAACCTGTTTCTACAATCCGTTCTACCTGGGCAATGACAATTCCGCCGGAATTCCTGACTGCCTGGGCAATAGCGAGGTTTTCAAGAATGAGAGCTTCCTTTTCCATGGAAATATTACCGTTGGGGTCAGCCGATGTTCCCCGAATAAATGCCGCATTTACCGGGAAAGATTTATACCATAGGTAATCCTTTCCCTTGAGCTGAATAAGTTCAACCACATCGTCGGTGGTTTTGCTGTTCATTTTTCCCCCGCCGTTTCTCGGGTCGACGAAGGTTTTCAAACCGACATGGGTTATATGCCCGGGACGGCCGCCGGCAATAGACCGAAACAGGTGGGAAATACAGCCTTGGGGAAGATTATACGCTTCAATTTTATTATCAATTGCCATTTTCCCCAACGCCGGGGCAAGGCCCCAGTGGCCTCCGATTACCCGCTTAACCAGCCCCTCGTGGGCCAGGTGGTTCAGTCCACGGGTTTTTCCATCGCCCTGACCGGCTGCATATACCAGGGTAAGGTCTCTTGGTGCACCTGTTTCTTTGAAACGTTCTTCCAGAGCAACGGCTAACATTTCCGGGAATCCGTTACCTACGAATCCTTCGGTAGCCAGTACAGCCCCAGAGGGAATGTGGGAAACTGCCTCCTGGGCAGTTACTATTTTATTTTTTGCCATGCCTAACTCCTCGTTGTGTAATCCTGCACCTTGAAATGGTTTTCCAGTATGGAACC
>SKVS01000032.1 GCA_007129335.1 Spirochaetaceae bacterium | reverse complement strand
TTTTTCCCATAGAACCTCAGGAGTATTGATTTTTCTGCTCGCCGGAGTCATATTTATGACAATATAAATCATATTTACCCGGAGGCACTCCATGAATCCATCCCAACCAAACACCCCTGACCACCCAGGCAGGCGATACAGCCCTGCCATGACTGATGGACTGGAGAGAATGCCCCACCGGGCAATGCTCAGAGCCATTGGGTTCCAGGATGAAGACTTTCGAAAACCTTTAATCGGCCTAGCTTCAGCAGGAGCAGAGCTGAGCCCCTGTAATATTCATCATGACAGCCTGGCAGTCATAGCCAAGGATGAACTTGCCCGTCAAGGCCTAAAACCCATGAAGTTCAATACCTTCGTTGTTACCGATGGACAGGCTATGGGACACGAAGGAATGAAGGCAAGCCTGGTAAGCCGGGACGGAATTGCGGATGTCATTGAACTGGTGGTCAGGGGTCACGCTCTGGACGGGATTTTCGGAATTGGAGGTTGCGATAAAACCATACCAGGAACTGTTATGCCCATGGCCCGACTGAATAGACCGTCCATATTCTGCTATGGGGGCAGCATGAAGGCCGGGCATTTCCATGGTAGAACCATTGACATTGTCAGCGCTTTCGAAGCAGTAGGGGCTTACTCCGCCGGCCGCATGAAAGAGGAAGAACGGTATGGCATCGAATGTTCGGCCTGTCCGGTTGCCGGAGCCTGTGGAGGTATGTATACAGCAAACACCCTTGCATCCGCAATGGAAGCTCTCGGTATGAGTTTACCGGGTAGCTCGAGTATTCCCGCAGTGGATCCGGGTCAACAAGAGCACATGAAAAATAGCGCAAGAGCTCTGGCTCATTTGATTCAACAGAACATTCTTCCCAGAGACATAATGACCAGAAAAGCCTTCGAAAACGCTATTCGGACGGTCATGGCTCTGGGAGGCAGTACCAATGCGGTCCTTCATCTCATTGCCCTTGCCCGGGAAGCAGAGGTTGATCTGAGTATCCACGATTTTAACTCATTCCACGATACAACCCCCATGCTTACCGATATGAAACCTGCGGGCAGATACCTCATGGAAGATCTTCATGCTGCAGGAGGGGTACCCATGGTCATGAAAATGCTCCTGGATGCAGGACTTCTTCACGGCGACTGCCTGACAGTAACAGGAAAAACCATGGCAGAAAACCTTGCCCATGTAGAGGTACGGCTGGAGGGACAGCAGGTTGTAAAAAGTCTCTCAAACCCGGAAAAACAAACCGGCCCTATTGCCATACTTTTCGGAAGCCTCGCTCCTGAGGGTTCGGTTCTGAAAACCTGCGGCCTGGTGCAAACCGAACACCGGGGTCCGGCCCGGGTATACGACGGGGAATCCCGAGCCCAGGAAGCAATTCTCGCAGGAGATGTCAAGGAAGGGGATGTGGTGGTCATCCGATATGAAGGACCAAAAGGCGGTCCAGGAATGCGGGAAATGCTCAGTCCCACCGCAGCTATTGCCGGAAGGGGTCTGGCCGGAAAGGTCGCCCTCATAACAGATGGCCGATTCTCCGGGGGAAGCCATGGACTGATCGTGGGTCATGTAACCCCCGAAGCCCAGGTTGGCGGACCCCTGGCGGCGGTTCGGGACGGGGATACCATCAGCATTAGTCTACAAGAAAAAAGAATAGATCTGGAAATAACTGAACAGGAAATCCGCACCAGACTACAGGACTGGCAACCCCGGGACCATGGTTACAAGCGGGGTGCATTGGCTAAATTTGCCGCTTTATGCCGGAGTGCCAGCGAGGGGGCGGTTACCAGCTGAAACGAGTTCAAACATTTGTGGAACCCAGGAGACAAACCTGCCTATACCCGGGTAGCATCCTGGAGACCCAAAACAGCCTGTTCCAGGGCCTGCAGCCTTGTTTCACAGAAAAATAACCGGCCCTGAGGAAGGTTCAGGCTGGAGAGTTTTTGCTCCACCGAAGAACCGCTGATCCAGACCGAAGTATTTCCCTGTAGAGCATCCAGAATAAGGTTTTCCAGGGCCAGCATTACGGTGGTACCGAGGAAAGAAACCTCGGTTAAATCGAGAATTAATGCACGCACCTCGCTGTTCATGAGTGATGCTTCCTTTGCAATAGCCTGGGCTACACCGAAAATCATGGGGCCGCTGAGGTGAAAAAGAACAACCTTCTTTTCGGCCGCTTCCAGAAGTTTCCGTTCAACCGGGCTCAGGACTACCGGATCTCCACTGGGATCAACAGTGCGAATATTGGTGGAATGAAGTGCACTGAGCCGTTCAATAGTAATAATGTTGGCAATAAAAATCCCTGCTCCCACAGCAACGAGCAAATCAACAAAGACCGTAAGCACCATGACCGAGTACATGAGAAAGCTTGCGGTCAGGGAAATTTTATGGGCTCTTCCCAGAAAACTCCAGTCCAGAATATTGAGTCCAACCTTTATAGCAATTGCTGCCAGAACTCCCAAGGGCACCAGGGAAAGCAGGGGAGAAAAAAGTGTAACTATGAGCAGTAAAAAGCCCGCTCTGAAAACCCCCGCCAGAGGAGATCGGGAACCGGTTTGAATGTTAACTACCGTTCCCATGGTTGCACCTGCTCCGGGGAGTCCGCCAATGAGACCTGAAACCAGGTTGCCCAGACCCTGACCAATGAGTTCCCGGTTACTGTTGTGCTGTTCCCGGGTGAGACTGTCGGAAATCATGGCCGTAAGAAGGGTATCTATGGAACCCAGAATCCCGAGTATGACCCCGTCAACCAGAATCATAGGCAAAAACTCAGGGTTAACTCGGGGAAGGATAAACCGGGGCATTCCCAGCCCCAGTTCCCCAATGGTGCGGTAGCTTCCAGGTTCGAGAAATACAAAAGCTCCAATGCTGCCCAGCCCCAGGGCGAGAAGCTGCCCCGGAATGAACCGGGTGATTTTCCCGGGAGTTAGGAACAAAATCAACAGAGCACCCAAACCAATGAATATTTCTGGCAGATCTGGGGTTACCAGGAGCTCTCGGATCATTTCCAGAGACTGAAAGATCCCAGCCGCAGGACGAATGGACCCAAGAAGGGAGGGCAACTGGGTTATTATGAGCAGGAGCCCTATGCCCGACATAAAGCCGGAAATTACACTGTAGGGCATCATAGTAAAATAGCGGCCGAGCCTGAAAACACCGAAGGCAATTTGGACCAGTCCGGCTACCATTACGGTGGTAAACGCCAGAACCAATCCATATTCCGGTGACAGGCTGGCCATGCGAACAAGGATTGCCGCCATGAGTACGGTCATGGGGCCGGTCGGTTCACTAATGAGGGTGGAGGTTCCTCCAAAAAGGGCTGCAATCAAGCCTATTGCAACCGCACCATACAGACCAGCCTGGGCCCCTGCCCCGCTTGCAATACCAAAGGCTATAGCCAGGGGCAGAGAGACAATGGCGGTAGTTAGACCCGACAAGAGATCTTTCAAAGGAGATTTCGTGGAAAGCCGTCGATGGAGCTGAATGGTCATACTTGAGTATATTGATCACATAATTCACCTCCCTGCAAGGACTCAAGGGGAGGAAAGGAGAAAAAACTGTTGCCTTCTTTTCTCTTTCTATGAATCTTGTACACTATGAATCTAATAAAGAATGCAGCTCAGGTTGAGTACGCTCTGCAAGTAAAAGGAATGGTAGCATGGGAAAAAATGGCGGACTACCCTACATAACAAGTAGTCCTGAGGTAAACCAACTCAGATACGGTGTTTTATCCAAACTTTGGTACACCTATAAATCATCACAGACCGCAGAAGGCTGGCAACCCTATTACTTCCGGTGGCTCATGGCAAATTCCCTGACAGCATTCCTGGTTGCGCTCGTTTTTCTGATCCTCCCGTCCCGAATACCATCCCTCATTGTAGTTCTGACCTTTGTCAGCCTGGGGCTGTTCACCCTTGCCTTGGGTGGCCGCCGGATTAGCCGGGTTGTGGGAGTTTCCAACGCTATTACCCTGACCCGCTCTCTGGCCGCTATTGGACTCGTCATATGGCTGCTCGTTCTGGAAATTCGGGGATTCACCCCGGGAACCTTTCACCTCTGGATAATGACCGGGGTTTTGGTGATTGCCGAGCTCAGCGATATGTTCGATGGATACGTGGCCCGGCGACTGGGTCCCACAGAATTCGGGGCAGTTTGGGATATGGAAAACGATGTGGTTTTTTCCTATGTCCTTTGCCTCCTGGCCTACGGCTACGCAGGAATAGGCCCCTGGATTCTCCTGTCTACCCTTATTCGCCACGGGTACATACTTATTTTCAGATTCCAAAACGACCCACCCCACTCTCCTGCATCTTTCAAATGGTTTGCGAAAACTGCCTGTGCTATTCAACTCATAGCCCTCATTAGCATTTTTGCACCTCCCCTCTCCATGGGTTTCAAGGTAGGGCTTAACATTTTCTCCCTCATTCTCCTGGGTATTTCCTTCGGATGGGACCTGGTGCTTCGGGTTTCGGGAGAGCCAAAAACATGAGGAAAGCCGGAACAGGAGCAACCGGTTCTCGGTCCCGATTGGGAGGCAATTTTCATTTGCTTCTTGCGGGAAACGGGGTATCGGTCCTGGGAAGCAGCGTGTATCTCCTGGTCATTGTATTACATCTGAAACAAACCACCGGTTCAGCAGCAGTTCTTGGCCTGTATAATTTCATTGCCCTTCTGCCTCCGGTTATTCTGGGACCCTTTGCAGGCGCTCTAATAGACAGGTGGTCTTTGAAACAGGTGCTTGTATTGAGCGATGCTGCCCGGGGGCTGTTCATGATCATTCTTGCGGGTCTGGCCATTTTGCCCGGGGGTATTGGAATCGTTCCTCTGTTACTACTTACCGCATTAGCCGGGATCTGTCATGCTTTTTTCATGCCGGCTGTCCAATCGATAATCCCCGAAATAGAACCACCCTATCTGCTCAAACGGGCAAACTCAGCCCGTGCGGCGGTATCCCAGTTGAGCAATGTGGCAGGTAACGCCTTGGGCGGCCTGTTATACTCTCTTTTTGGCCTCGTTCCTATTCTTCTGGCCAACGGTATGTCATTCATTCTCTCGGCCATTCAGGAAAGCTTTATTCAGATTCCTCCCAGAGCAAAAAAAGTACCGAGAAAAACCATCCTTACCGAAACCCTGGAGGGTTTCGGGTATTTACGTCAAAAAAAAGGATTAGGAACCCTGGTACTTGCCAATGCCATGGTATTTCTGTTCTCTCCTCCCCTAATGCTGGCCCTGCCCTTTGTTATTGAAGATACCCTGGGCCTTCCTACACCCATGGTAGGTGTTGCCTTTGCCATCATGTTGGGAGGCGGAATAGGGGCCTATCTCCTGTGGGGAACAATGTCCCTGTCCCGTCTGGCTGACTATCGGATACTGACAGGCAGTTTTTTCCTACTGTCAGTCGCGGTTTTTCTCAGTGGCATGTTTTTACGGCCGGTAGTGCTCTTGGGAACCCTTTTTTTCGCAGGAGGAGCAATTGCTTCAATCCATCTCATGATCAGCACTACGGTGCAGCGCACCGTAGAATCCCACAAGAGAGCACGGGTCTTTGCCCTGGTGGAGGCAGCAGGGGCCCTCAGCGCACCCTTTGCTTACCTGGCCAGTGGGTTTTTGGTAGATCTGGTACTCCAGGAAGTAACCCTGGTCTTCCTGGTTTCATCGGCGTTCATTGCAATGGCAGGTACTCTTGCCATCCGGAGTTCCGGCCTCCGACAGCTGTTCGACCATGGTTCGCAGGAATGACAAATCCATAGGCGAGAAAAATAATCAGAAATATTGGACGTTCGGAAAATGGCTGGGTATATTTTTCAGCAGAATCTGGATCTGAAAAAGTATTTATTCCAGCTTAAAGGAAGGCCCTATGAACAAGCGATATAGTATTTTTGCCTTTTTTACCCTTATTCTTCTGCTGGGCATAACGGTGTATGCCTATGCCAACCGTATAGAAGGGAATCCCAACGGCCGGTACCGGGTGCTCATAGCTACCGAATCCACCGCGTACAAAAACCAAATGGTGGACACCCTTATTTCCAAGCTCTCCGATGGAAATGTGCGTATTACGGTTGTAGACCATATGCGGGGCGGTCTGGATGCCATGGACCCCCGGGATTTCAACGCGGTATTCATTACGAATTCCGGGGCTCAGGCAATGGTCCGTCCGGTTGTTATGAATTGGCTTAATCGTGTGCGGGATTTTGACGACAATGTCATTCTACACACGACTCAGATCAACAACTGGACCCCTCCGGTACAGGTGGATTCAGTTACTTCCGCTTCAAACCGCAGGAACATTTCCGATTTAACCGATGATTTGGTCGACCGGATTCGGGCATTTTTCTAATTCATGGATTCAATTACCCTATTCGGGTTTGCTATTGAACTCCGTTTAGAGTAGGGTTTAGCCTATGAATAGCAATATGAATAACAAAAAGAAAAACACAGTAGTAAGGACTACCATACTCCTGACCCTGTATGGTGTCATTCCGGTACTGTTTACCGCCATGTATTTCATTGGAAACCTGTATGATCTGGAATCCCTGGTAGAGCCGTACAACCTTTCCATCATTGCCGGTGCAGCAGGATACATGGTTTTCATGTCCCAGTTCCTGATAGCCGCCCGGTTACGGTTTCTGGAAAGAATCTTCGGTCAGGATCGGCTGTTGAGCCTCCACGGGACCGTAGGAATGGTTTCCCTGGCTCTGGTGCTCTCTCACTTTGCTTTGAAATACATGTTGATTATCCGCTTTGGAATACTCACCCTGCAAAGCGCACTCGGGGGTGCAGCTCTGGTTATTTCCGCTGTCCTGGCACCCATAGCTTACCTTATACTCCAGGGCCGACGTACAAAAATAGGTCCGGTGGATTATGAAAAAGCCAAGATAAGCCACAACCTGTTTGCTCTGGCAGGCCTTTTGGCAGTTATTCATGTGTATTTGGCCACAAGCACCTGGTCATTGGC
>SKVS01000023.1 GCA_007129335.1 Spirochaetaceae bacterium | reverse complement strand
AGGAAAATAACTGGCACCTGTTCCTGATCCATGAGAACCAGATCCCGGTACAGTTGCCTGGCGTATTCTGCCAGATCCTGGTAAACCACAACCCTTCCTTCCTGAACCACCGGAGCCAGAGATTCCCATCGCTGGGTTCCCAGGACGGCAAACCTCCCATTCAGTTCGGGCAAGAGATCTTCTATTTCACTAATTTCTCCGTAGGTTATAACCCGGGCTACCGGACTGTAATGTCGGTATTTCGTTCCAGGGCTGGCTGGCAGACCATTTCCCGAACCATAACAAACCGGGATATCTGTCCACCCGTGACTATCCAGAACCTCTCGGATCTCCTGTTCCCCAAGGTAACCGGGACGGAGTATATGGACTCCCTGAGAACTGACCCAGAGAATGGTAGATTCCAATCCTATGCGGGTATCCTGCCCCTGGATAATGGCATCAACCCTGCCGTCGAGATCCCGCTGGGCCATCCAGAAAGCCGTAGGACTGGGCCGGCCCGATCGGTTTGCGCTTGGCGCTGCTACAGGTATATCCGCATGACGCAGGAATTCCAGAGCCAGATAATCCTGGGGAATGCGGACCCCTACTGTATCAAGTCCGCCGGTCGTTTCCCTGGGAAGATCAGGATGTCGGGGAAGAATAAGAGTTAAAGGTCCAGGCCAAAACTCCTGGGCAAGAACCTCGCTTACCGGATCTATCTGGTCAACTACTCCATGGATCTGGGATAGGGAGCTCAAGTGAACAATGAGGGGATTGTCCGAAGGTCGTCCTTTGGCTGCGTATATTTTCATGGCAGACTCTGAAGACATGGCATTTCCTCCGAGTCCGTAGACCGTTTCGGTGGGAAATACTACCAAGCCTCCCTGGCGTACAATCCGGCCAGCCTCAGCCATGTCCTGGGTTCCAAGATAACGGGTTTCCATTTTTCTATGGTATCAGGGCAGACCATGCTGCTCAAGGGATGTTTGCAGGGCACAGGAACTGAATCTTCATGGCCATAAGGATTTACCCCGGGGATGTCTGCTCCAGCTACTCAGCAGAGTTCTCATTCCCGGCCTGCTCGGGAGCAGGAGGAATAGAAACGAAGGAATAGGGCAACAGATCAGCCATGGTCAACACCATCCGAGGTTCAGTCATGGAACAAATAATCAGGGTAAAATCCGGCCCGCAGAGTTCCATGAGAACCTGGAGACACTCAGCACAGGGCACAGCAGGAGGATCAGCATCGGTAACCAGCACCCCATAATCATAATCCAAAAGTCCGCGGGAACTTATGGCCGACAACAGGGCAGCCCTTTCGGCGCAGATAGTAGCACCGTAACTGGCATTCTCTACATTTACACCAGGAATAAACGTGTCCCCTTCTTTTTCGTGTAAAGCGAACCCCACACGGAAGTTCGAATAGGGGACGTAAGCCCGTTGTCGGGCATCCTTTGCAATGTCAAAGCCCAGTTTCCACTGTTTTGGAAGATTTTTTTCCGAAATAGGGTTATGTTCGTTCATCATAGATTCGTTCCTTTATATTGACAGATTACCTTATATTTGCAACAAACAGAACTGGAACGAGATAAATTCTTTCAACGAGGCAGAAACATGGCAGAAAAGGTACTTGTAATAGTTGAATCCCCCACCAAAGCCCGAACAATAAGCAAGTTCTTACCGAAAAACTTCATTGTTGAGGCCAGCATAGGCCATGTCAGGGATCTGCCTCAAACAGCTGCCGATGTTCCAGCCAAATATAAATCCCTTCCCTGGGCCAGACTCGGGATAGATGTGGAGAATGAATTTACACCCTTGTACATAACTCCCAAGGGCAAGACGAAGATCATTAATGAATTAAAAAGAAAAATGAAGGATGTGGATGCCCTTTACCTGGCAACTGACGAAGACCGGGAAGGGGAAAGCATTTCCTGGCACCTGGTTGATATACTTAAGCCAAAGAAACCTGTACACCGCATGGTTTTCCATGAAATAACCAAAAAGGCTATTCAGGAAGCCCTGGACAATCCCAGGGAGATCAACATGAATCTGGTCCGGGCCCAGGAAACAAGACGGATCCTCGACCGACTCTACGGCTTTACCCTCTCGCCTCTTATCTGGAAAAAAATTGCCTACGGCCTGTCCGCAGGTCGAGTACAGAGTTCGGGGCTCAGGCTCATAGTACAGCGGGAAAGAGAACGCATAGCCTTTGTAAAAAGCGTCTACTGGGATCTGAAAGCCCTGCTGACCTCGGCCCAGACCGGAAGCTCCCTGGAGTTTGAGGCCAAGCTCATTCAGGTCGATGGAAAGAAAATCGCCCAGGGCAAGGATTTTGACTCAGCAACGGGTAAATTGTCCAGCGATAAGGATTTATTGATCCTCACCGAAGATGACGCAAAAAACCTGGCGTTAGAGCTGGAGAATAAGCAGTGGGTAGTCCAGGATATTACCGAAAAGGAATCCTTTTCCCGACCGGCATCGCCGTTTATTACCTCTACCCTCCAACAGGAAGGCAACAGGAAGTTAGGCCTTTCATCCCGGGAAACTATGAGAATTGCCCAACGGCTGTACGAAGAAGGCCTCATAACGTACATGCGTACCGACTCCCCGACCCTCTCCTCCGAAGCCATATCCGGCGCACGGGAATTTATTGAAAAAAACTTCGGAAAAGAATATTTGAGCGCTGAGCCCAGACAATTTACCGCCAAAAATAAAGCAGCCCAGGAAGCCCATGAGGCTATCCGCCCATCGGGATCGAGCTTTACTCACCCGGACAGTACGAATCTCAACGGAAAAGACAAGGCCTTGTACGAGCTCATTTGGAAGCGTACCCTGGCATCCCAAATGGCCGACGCCAAAAAGTCCAGCGTCTCTGCAAAAATTCTCTGCGAAAACGGGCTGTTCCAGGCGAATGGTACCAAAATTCTCTTTCCCGGTTTTTTGAGGGTCTACGTTGAGGGGAAAGATGACCCGGAAGCAGCTTTGGAGGACAAGGAGGTTCTTCTCCCAGACCTGCAACCAGGCTATTCCTGTGAAGTGAAAAAACTGGACAGCCTGTACCACGAAACCAAACCCCCGGCCCGGTATACCGAAGCCAGCCTCATTCAAAGGCTGGAAAAGGAAGGCATCGGCCGCCCCAGCACCTATTCCAGCATTATTACAACCCTGTATGAGCGAAATTATGTCCGAAAACAGGGAACTGCCCTGGTTCCCACCTTCACCGGAATTGCGGTGGTGCAATTCCTGGAAAATAATTTCGAGTACCTGGTGCATTACGGATTCACCTCTGATATGGAAGCAGCCCTGGATACCATCGCCGAAGGTAAACACGATCGACTTGCTTATCTGAAGGAGTTTTATTCGGGCAAGAATGGCCTGCTCCAACGGGTGGAACAACAGGAAGGGGGGATTAAGCCCGAAGAATCCAGGACTATACACCTTCCCCAGCTGGAAGAATCAACCGAAATAAAAATAGGCCGTTATGGAGCGTACATTGTGTATCAGGACACCTCCCTGGGCGAAGCAGTGCACGCATCGATTCCCGAAGAAATTGCTCCAGGAGATCTCACCCGACAGGATATTATTGACCTCATAGAATTGCAGAAAAATGGTCCAAAACCTATCGGTAACCATCCGGAAACAGGAGAACCTATTTTCTGTTTGGTTGGGAGATTCGGCCCCTATGTACAACTGGGTGAAGCTACCGAAGAAAATCCAAAGCCCAGAAGGGCTGGGGTTCCCCGGGAAGTTCATCCCCGGGATGTCACCATCGAACTGGCGGTCCAGCTGTTAAGCCTGCCCAGAACCCTGGGAGTCCATCCCGAATCCGGGAAGGACGTTTCGGCCAATGTAGGCAGATTTGGACCCTTTGTGGTTCATGATGGGGATTTCCGGAGTTTGAAAAAAGATGATGATGTATACACCATCGATTTGAGTCGTGCCCTGGACATTCTGGCCGAACCCAAGACCGGAGGCAGGGGCAGTAAGCTCATAAAAGATTTCGGAAAAGACTCGGGCGGCAAGAAAATGGCCCTGTACGAAGGGAAGTATGGACCCTATTTAAAACAGGGTGCCAAAAACATCGGTATTCCTGAAGAGAAACGAACCACCGAATTTCTGGAAAACATGACTCTTGCCCAGGCAGAGGAAATTGCCAAAACCTCGGGCAAGAAAAAATAGAGAGTGTACCGAACACCCATTACCGGAAAGGCAGGAGATCCCGCAGAAAAGCTCCCCGAAATAGACTTATATCGTAGGCGTTTTGGACAAATTGCCCGTACAATTCGGCAGAATCTCCGTTTATCTTCCTGACCTGGGAAACCAACTCTTCGCTCCCCTGGATGAGATTCTGGTATTCCACCAGCAGTTCGTTAATTATCCATACTCCATACTTCAGGTAGGTCCCTGTACTAACGGTGGTTATATACTTGGCCCGTTCATGGAAATGCAAATCGTCCGAGGTAGCACCCGGACCGGGTTGGTTATCCGGGGAAAATATACTGAGGTACTGCTCAGACAAGAGGTCTACCAGATCCTGGATTTGTTCCAGAAAAATATCCAAAGGAAGGTACCCGTCCCTTACAGCATCTGCCTGTTCAGCCATGGCAAAGACTATATCCTGATCAACCCCCCGTACGTAGAGGGAAATGGAAGCTAAACCGTCTACCTCAAGAGACTGAATAACATACTCTTCGTAAGGAGTCAGGGAGAACACCCCGGAAAGATACCGGGAAATAAACAAGGCCTTGAGGTACACCCCATCCATGGCGTAAAGAAACCTTTCTACGGGAAGACTGTACTCCAGGAAGAAATCATCTGATCCCAGGGTTAGGAAATGATACCCATGGCTCATAGCTTCAATAAGCAGAGAAAAGCCCAATGAAGGAGCTTCATCCATGAGGCGGAAAAAATAGGAGTTCATGACAATATACCCTGGCGCAGACCCCGAAACGTCCTGATCAGCACTAAAATACACGGTTTGCAGCACCTGTTCATCTTGTAAGAGGTAATCCCGTTCAAAAACAACCTGAATATTCTGTTGATTCATAGCGGTACGGACGAGGGTATACATAGCCAGGACTTCGCTGGCTGGATTTCCCGAAAGAAGCATATCGTCAAGAATGCGAAACACATCACCCAGGGCGTTTTCCAGAGTCTCCTGATCCCAGGTAGATGGATCTGAGTCCTTAACCGGGAGAATCTGGTTGGTTTCCCTAATCGATTCCCCATTGGTCTCTTGCAACTCCTCCCGAGGGGTTTCCTGTTCTGAAGTTCCCAAAGGTTCATTCCTTCGGGAAGAGGTTCCCATACCTGCAACTGGAAAAGAAATAAGAAGTATCAGGGTTAACCAGAGAAAGGGTACTTTTTCCTTTCTCATTGGGTCTCCAGGGTTACAATGTAACGTAATAATTCTGAACCAAAGGCCGATACAATGATCTGACTATTCACCGGTGCAAGGTAGGGAAAGCTCAAATTGCCCCCGGGGTGCCTCATGGCAAACAGGGTTCTGCGCTCGCCGTCAGGTGTGAGGATCTCCACAGTGATATCCACCGCTACGGCATATCGGGGAAGGGTACGCTCGAATAATCCAAAGACCTGATTCCGGGGAAGGACCCGCAGAGGCTGAATGGTCAGGCGGATTGGGGTATTCTGCATAACGTTTGCCCCGGCTTCGGGTGTCTGACGGGTTACCAATCCTGCGGCAACCGTATCATCCCGATCATCCAAGGCAAAGATAAAGGGCTGATTCCTCGCCGCAAGGAGCTGAATTGCCTGGTTATAATCAATTCTGGTGAAATCTGGTACCGGAAAACTGAGAACCTCGGGTCCTCGGGACACCAAGAGTCTCAAGGGAGTCAGACCCACCAACTGGGTACCGGGAGGTGGATCCTGATCTAATATGGTTCCGGCTTCAGCCTCATCGAATACGTAGCTGATGTCCTGATTTGAAATTTGAAGAAGGGGTTGAAAGGTTGCAAACAGCACCACCAACTCCTGACGAACCTCATCCAGGGATCGTCCGATGAAATCGCCTACCTGATCCACAACTGCGCCCCGGCTCACCGTTACATGAACAGAACGACCAGCGCGAATGAGGCCCCCGGGTTCGGGACTTTGTTCTACCACCCTGCCTCGGAGACTGGGGTCCGAAAAGAATCTCTGCTGCACCCGGACACCAAGACCCCGTTGCTGAAGAATTTCCGCAGCTTCCACAAACTCAAGATTCCGTAAATCCGGAATGATGAGAGTTTCTGGCCCACGCAACGAAACCATGAGGGTAGTAAACCCGAAAAGCGCGGTAAGGAAAAATATGCCCAGAAAGGACCACAGCAGAAGCTTGTAATACCGGTTTTCCGGGGTATCTTCCGGATCGGGGAAAAGGCGGTATCTGAATGGTTTACCCTTCGTGGGGGTTTGGTTCGTGTTCTTAGATGGTCTGAATGGTAAAAATCGAACAAGTTTCATTGGTTCCCTCCGAGTCGAGAGCCTGGAAGGTCTCTGGCACCGTGTAGAAAATCTTTCCAGGGTAATTGCTTTTTCGTTTGGAGCTGAAGACTGTGAATTGCCAGTAGGCCCGCCCCTGTTTGTACCAGTATTCCCTTGTCCTTGTCTACCGCGACAACCTCTCCGGGGTTTCCTCCGGGTATTTCTACACCGTTCCCGTCCACCGGGCTTGCCTTATGAATGAAGAGTCTTTGCCCCTGCCAGGTTGTCCAGGCAAGAGGCCAGGGAACGAGGGCACGGATCAGGTTTCCAATGGTTTCGGCTGGCTGGTTCCAGTCTATGTAGCCCATATCCTTGGTAAGCATGGTGCAGTAGGTGGCTTGATTATCGTCCTGGGCACGGGGTGTAGAGGTACCGTTTTGTATGGCAAGGATTGCCCTGAGTACCATCTCCGCCCCCTCCCTTGACCACCGGTCGAGCAGTTCAGCAGCGGTTTGATCGGGCCCTATGTCCCGGGTCTCCTGGATAAGTATGTCTCCCCCATCCATTTTTTGAGCTAATTGCTGCACGGTTATACCACTTGTTGTTTCTCCGTT
>SKVS01000188.1 GCA_007129335.1 Spirochaetaceae bacterium | reverse complement strand
AGTCATTAGCGATGGAAGCCGGGTTCTCGGTCTTGGGGATATTGGTCCTAAAGCGGGACTCCCGGTTATGGAAGGCAAGGCTATGCTCTATAAATACCTGGGTGGGGTAGATGCCGTAGCAATAATGCTCGATACCAAGGATCCCGATGAAATAATTCGAACTGTTTTAAATCTGCAACCCAGCTTTGGCGGAGTAAATTTGGAGGATTTGTCCCAACCCAAGTGCTTCCGTATTTTGGATACCTTGCGAGAAGAAGCGGAAATTCCTGTCTGGCACGATGATCAGCAAGGGACTGCAACCGTTACCCTTGCAGGTTTGCTCAGTGCCCTCAAAGTGGTAAATAAACGTATAGAGGATGTTTCTATTGCATTTGTCGGCGCAGGTGCTGCAAGTGTAGCCTGTGCCCGGTTAATTTTTGGACGGGGAGCCGATCCAAAAAAATGCTTTATGGTTGACCGGGATGGAATACTTGGTTCTTTCCGGGAAGATATTCGGAAGCGGCGCTTGGAATTCCGGGAGAAATGGCAGTTGTGCGAGGCTACCAATGGAGAGGGCCGAACCGGCTCTATACCCGAAGCCCTGAAGGGTACCGATGTAGTCATTTCTTTGGCATCCCCAGGCCCGGGCACCATTTTACCCGAGTGGATCAGTGCAATGGCTGAGAACCCCATAGTGTTTGCCTGCGCCAATCCGGTCCCGGAGATTTGGCCCTGGGAGGCAAAGGAAGCAGGGGCAGCTATTGTCGCTACTGGTCGCAGCGATTTCCCGAATCAGGTGAACAACTCCCTGTGCTTTCCCGGGATTTTCCGGGGAGCCCTGGATGTTCGAGCCCGGACCATAACCGATGAAATGTGTTTTGCTGCCGCAGACGCTCTCGTGAATCATGTGGGGGATAAACTCGGTCCTGAAAATCTCCTTCCTTCCATGGAAGATTGGAAGGTTTTTCCTGAAATTGCCGCAGCCGTTGGACTGAAAGCCCAGGAACAGGGGGTAGCCAGAATCCAGCGATCTGGCCAAGAGTTGTTCGAATTGGCTAAATCAATTATTTCCCGCAGCAGGGAACTTACCCATGTTATGATGGACAGTGGATTTATTGAGGAGCCCCCATGTACGATTTAATCATTCTTGGCGCCGGTCCTGCCGGCCTGTCAGCTGCTGTGTACGCTATTCGAAAAAGGCTTGATTTCCTGGTTATTTCCCAGGATCTTGGTGGGAGAACCAATACCCTGGTAACCCTGCCTGAAGTGGAGGATTACACCATAATTAAGGCCCGGGAGCAGGTTGGGGTGTACCGCAGCAGGCTCCATTACCGGAGTGAATTACTGCGTACTGAGAAAATTACGAAACTTCAGGCCCTTGGTGAACCTGGAGCTGTGAAAGCTACGGTCTTCCAGGTCAATACCCGAAGATCCGACGGCATGGAGCAGCGCTACGAAACGCGAACGGTACTTATAGCCACAGGAACGAAAACCGTTTCTCTCGATGTTCCGGGATTAAAGCAATTCTGGGGCCGGGGTCTGGGAACGAATATTCAAAGCTATAACCATGCTTTTTGGGAAAAGGATGTTTTTCTCTATGGGGATTCAACCAGGGTTCTCTGGGCTGCCCTGGATCTTTCGGATTTTGCTGCGGGGGTTCACCTAGCAATCCCTACCGACGGTTCCTATGATTTGGACGTGCTTGACCAGCTTCGGGAGCATGAAAACATTTTCCTGTACGAGGATGCAAAGCTCCTGGAGTTCCAGGGTAATGAGTTTTGCCGTACGGTTGAAATCCAGACCCCCCAGGGAATTGTGTCTATTCATGCTGCAGGATTTTTTCTGGAGTTTGATCCTGAGCCAGCCCTGGATTTCATCGATCCCCAATTAGGTCTTGCCCGAGATGATGATGATCGGATAGTGGTTGACAGGTTTATGGAGTCCAGCGTTTCCGGTTTGTTTGCTGCTGGAGATGTGTGTACCATGGGTCGGTATCAGGTCCTTACTGCTTTGGGCCAAGGTGCAGGTGCTGCGTTGAGCATTTATCAGTGGCTCAGGAGACCAACTATTATTGATTAAACTTATTGAATAAACTTCTGTACAAACTCTTTTACTCGATCAGGATCCCGAGAATCGGTGGTTTCTGTTAGTTTTGCCACATTTTTCAAGAGAAACCGGTCAAGCCAACCAAAGGTGGCAAAGTCTGCCAGACCCCCGGTTGAATCTTTTGCCTTGGCGTGAGCCAGGAGGGCAGGGGGAAAGTTACTTTCGATATATCCTATTGCAGTTTCTCCGCTTGCAAGGCAGGTTACAAACAGACCCAGGGGTTTCTTCTTGAGCTCGGCGGTATGATTTTCTCCCCAGGTAATGATCTTTTTGTTGACTTGGCCCGCAAAAACCGAGGAACCCAGGATTATTCCATCATAATTATCCGGAGAGGGAGGGGTTTGATTGCGAATATTAACTAGAGAGCATTCTGCCTCTCCTGACTGCTCGAGATTTTTCTTCATTTCTTCTGCAGCCCAGGTGGCTGCACCATACTTACTGGAATATACAATTAACACCTTCATTTTCCACTCTCCTTAACGTAGTACAGCTTGTTTCTCACATATAAGGCCATATCTATAGCAACCATGGTGCCGTTCAGGGCATAGAGAAAAATTACCCCGTCAAAAGAGAAAAACAGCTTGTGTAATATTCCCGATAAGTAGCCCACTAAAAGAGCTGCCAGGAAAATAAAGCTTTTTGAGCCCACCGCCCTGGTCTTGTACGACTTATAAATAGAAAAGGGCCAAGCCATTCCAAAGCAAACAAGCATAATAATTTCAAAAATACTCATAGATTCTCCAGAAAAATGTTGGCCCTATTATGCTAACCATGAGTACATTACACAAGAGGGGATAGTTCTTTGCTGGTAATGAAAACAAAAATACGGGGCAGAAAAAAACCTGAGTTAAATTGTAATAAACTTTTGTTGCAGTCTCCCCAAGGTGGTCCTATAGTAGAGTAAAGGTTGAGTAGAACATTGGAAGGAGTTTCACATTGGTACACGAGTATGATGCGGTAATTGTAGGAGCTGGTGGCGCTGGGCTCTATGCCGCCCTGGAAGCGAGTAAAACAGCGAAGGTTGCGGTGGTTTCCAAACTCTATCCGTCGCGGAGCCATACGGGAGCCGCTCAGGGTGGTATTGGAGCTGCCCTGGGTAATCTGGATGAGGACAAGCCTGAATGGCATGCATTCGACACCGTTAAGGGTGGAGATTATCTGGTAGATCAAAAAGCTGCTATGATTTTGGCTGAGGATGCGGTTCGGGCGGTTTACGAACTCGAACACATGGGGTTGCCTTTCAGCAGAACCGAAAATGGCCTCATTGCCCAACGGCGTTTTGGCGGTCATACCCGAAACCTGGGAGAAGCTCCGGTTCGAAGGAGCTGTTACGCTGCAGACCGTACCGGTCACATGATTCTTCAAACCCTCTATCAACAATGTATAAAAAACAATGTTCAGTTTTACGATGAATTTCAAACGGTGGATATCCTTCTGGAAGGAACGAAGGTCGCAGGAATTGTTACCCTGGAGTTGAAAACCGGGGAAATTCACATTTTCCGGGCTAAAGCAGTTCTCTTTGCAACTGGAGGATTCGGACGAATGTTCAAAGTCACCTCTAACGCCCTGGCAAACACAGGTGATGGACCCGGGGTTCTTGCAAGGGCAGGAATCCCCCTGATGGATATGGAATTTTACCAGTTTCATCCCACAGGCATTCTGGGTATGGGCATTCTCATTACCGAGGGTGTCCGGGGAGAAGGGGGAATTCTCCGAAATAATTCAGGTGAACCTTTCATGAAACGCTATGCCCCTACCTTACTGGATCTTGCTCCCCGGGATATGGTCAGCCGGGCAATAATGACCGAAATTGCCGCAGGTAAGGGAATTCGTGGAGACAAAAAAATCGATGACTATGTATTTCTCGATGCAACCCATTTAGGCAGGGAAACGGTTGAAGCAAAAATCCCCGATATAGCAGATTTCTGTCGAACGTATTTGGGAATTGATCCTGCGGAGAAACCCATGCCCGTACAGCCTACTGCCGACTATGCTATGGGAGGAATACCTACGGATGTGGATGGCCGGGTGACCGATGGTACTACCCTCTGGGAAGGTCTTTACGCTGCAGGGGAGTGTGCCTGTGTCAGCGTTCATGGTGCAAACCGCCTGGGTACAAACAGTCTGGTTGACCTCATTGTCTTTGGTCGAAGGGCAGGACAGGATATTGCCCGGTACGTTAAGAACGCCAAACTGTCAGCCCTGCCCGAGGATGGAGCCCAACGGTTTACCAATTTCCGAAACAAGCTTACCGATGGCAAGAAGGGACCCCATCCGGGACCGTTGTATAAAGAAATGCAGGAAACCATGATGGCCAATGTGGGGGTTTACCGTACAGAGGCAAAAATGAAGCAGGCGGTAAAGGATGTTCAAAACCTAAGGCACCAATTCGCTGAACTCAGACTTGAAGATACCAGCCGTCAGTTTAATTCGGATCTCCTGGGAATTCTGGAACTGGAGAACCTTCTGGATCTTTCCTACATAACCGCGGTCTCAGCATTGAACCGTCAAGAGAGCCGGGGAGCCCATAGCCGGGAAGACTTCCCCGAGCGGGATGATGGTACGTGGCTCAAGCACACCCTTGCGGGCTTCGAAAATCCTCATACAAGTCAACAACACCCAGCCGAAGCCCAGGTTGCTATTCGCTACAAAGAGGTGGACACCTCCGTATGGACACCCAAGCCCCGAACCTACTAATTCCAGGAGTTGAAAGCTATGAATATTACGGTACGAATACAGCGGTATAACCCTCAGATGGACAAGGCACCCTATAACCAGGACTATTCGGTCTCGGTTCAACCGGAAGACCGGGTACTGGATGCCCTTATAGAAATTAAGCGAAATCTCGATGGTTCTCTGGCATTTCGGCGAAGCTGTGCCCATGGGGTTTGCGGTTCCGATGCAATGATCATTAACGGGAAGAACCGGTTGGCATGCAAAACCCTCATACAGGATGTGGTGCAGGCAGAAGGTGAGCTGGTAAGCATACAACCCCTGCAGCACCTCCCGGTAGAACGGGATCTCATGGTGAATCAGGACACATTTTTTTCCAACTACCGTTCGGTTCAGCCCTTTCTCTTATCGAAGGCTGGCTTATCCACCAGTCAGGGGAATTTCACCCCGGCAGCAGCACCGAGCACTACCCTGATTCCCGATGATGCACCCCAAACCCCCGAATCTCTGGCCGCGAGGGGCGAATACATACAATCTCCCGAGGATCGGGCCCTGTTTGATGAGGCAACCAAGTGTATTCTCTGTGCGGCCTGTTACTCGGCCTGTCCTATACTGGATAAGAATCCCAACTTTATCGGACCAGCGGCAATTGTGCAGGCTGCAAGATTCATTTTTGACAGCAGGGATACGGGTTTAGAGCCCCGGTTAAAGGTTCTCGATAATCCCGACGGGGTTTGGCCTTGTGAGAATCACTTCGAATGTACCAAGGCATGCCCCAGGGAAATAAAAATAACCAAACTGATTAACCAAACCAACAGGTTGATTAAAAAGTACCGGGAAGAACGGGGAGAAGTAATCAACGACGGGGTGGCCCAGTCTTCATAACACATCACGAGTCTATCCGGGGACAGAAACACTGATCCCCGTTTTTTATACAATTGGAATGTGTGCAAACCGATATATGTTCGACAAAGGAGGAACTATGAATATCCATGAATACCAGGGAAAGGAACTCTTTGCTGCCTACGGTATAGATGTGGGCCCTCAGGTAGTTGCAACAACAGCAGCGCAGGCAAGGGAAGCCCAAATATCTCTTGGAGGTACGGTAGTTATTAAAGCTCAGGTTCTCGTGGGAGGACGGGGTAAAGCCGGTGGAGTTAAGGTTGCCCGTACAGCCGATGAAGCAGAATCCATGGCCAAAGATATATTGAATCTAACGATCAAGGGGCTCAAGGTTGAAAAAGTTCTGGTAGTGCCGGCTGCGGATATTCAAAAAGAATACTATGTGGGACTGACTTTGGATCGGTTTAACAAAAAACTGGTGTTGATGATGAGCGCAAGCGGGGGTGTTGATATTGAGGAACTGGCGGTTACCAACCCCGGGGAAATCATAAAATTCCCTATTGATGTTTCAGTAGGTATTGATGAACAGGGACTTACCGGAGCACTGAACACTGTGTTCCTTAAAGATGATCTGGTAAGTCAGGCCCGGGAGGTAGTCCATACCCTGTACAAAATGTATCTGGAAAAGGACAGCAGCCTCGTTGAAATAAATCCTTACGGACTCCTTGGATCTGGGAAGCTCATGGCTCTGGATGCAAAGGTTAACTTCGATGACAATGCCTTGTTCAAACATTCCGATGTCCAGGCAATGAGGAATCCCGAGGAGAACTCCGCTGATGAAATTGCTGCCAGGGATGCGGGCTTAAGTTTTGTTTCAATGGACGGAGACATTGGCTGTATCGTTAATGGGGCAGGACTGGCGATGGCTACCATGGATATTATTAAACTCTTTGGGGGTGAGCCGGCAAACTTTCTGGATGTGGGAGGCTCCTCGAACCCTTCCAAGGTGATCAATGCAATTAAAATTATTCTAAATAATCCGAAGGTAAGGGCTATTCTCATTAACATTTTCGGAGGAATTACCCGCTGCGACGATATAGCCAACGGTTTGCTCCTGGCAATGAAAGAGGTTGACATTAAGGTTCCCCTGGTTGTTCGGCTCATTGGAACAAACGACAAGGAAGGTCGGGAGGTTCTGGAAAAGGCAGGGATTTCAGCCAAAACAGACCTGAATGAAGCAGTACAAGCAGTCGTGGCAGCACGGTAGGAGGAGAACTATGAGCATACTCATTAATGAAAACACCAAGGTCCTGGTTCAAGGAATAACTGGTAGGGATGGCAGCTTTCATACCCGAACCATGGTTGCCGATGGAACCAATGTTGTTGCAGGAGTCACACCAGGAAAGGGCGGACAAGAACTGGATGGTATTCCCGTATACAATACTGTGGCAGATGCTGCAGCCCAGCACAGAATAGATGTTTCGGTTATTTT
>SKVS01000094.1 GCA_007129335.1 Spirochaetaceae bacterium | reverse complement strand
GTCAGGGCTGCCTCAAGATCCCTTACATTCGTAGTAATATTCCGACAAATGAGCTCAATTGATGCGTCGGGAATATTAACCCTGTTCATTTCAATTTTTTTCTTGAGAATAGCGTACCGTGTTTCGTAGTTTGGGGGTTGGAGGTCTACCTTTAAGCCTCGTTCAAATCGACTTCTGAGGCGGTCGGTTAAATCCTTGATTTCACTTACCGGACGGTCACAGGTAAATACCATTTGTTTATTGTTGTCGTACAAGGCATTGAAGGTGTGAAACAGTTCTTCCTGAGTTTCGGTTTTGTTTTGCAGGAAGTGAATATCATCAATGAGAAGAACATCCGCATGACGGTATTTATTTTTAAAGTGGTTTGATTTTTTGTTCTGAATACTTTCAATAAACTCGTTGGTAAAACTTTCCATGGTAACGTAAATAACTTTTTTGTCATGAAATTCCCGATGTATAGCATTACCAATGGACTGTACGAGGTGGGTTTTCCCCAAACCAACTCCCCCATAAATTAAATAGGGGTTGTATCCCGTTCCAGGATTCTTTGAAATGGCAACTGCAGCGTTTGCAGCAAAGCTGTTATTATCCCCAATAACAAAGTTGTCGAAGGTATAATCTTTGTTCAGGTTCGGATGGTTCGCTACGCGGATGAAAGGTTTGCTCTGGGGTGAATCGGTTGTTTGGGTTGGTGTTTGAATTTTCTGATACAGGTCATTCCCCTGGTTTTGCGAATTGTCACTGTTTCTGGTTATGGGTTGAGGTTGGGAACTGCTCTGGGTTTTAACCTCAAAATCAATGTTCATCGGCTCCCCGTAGAGTTCGGTCAATTTTGTTTTAATCATGTGAAGATACCTGGTTTTTACCTGATCCCGGTAGAACGACGATGGAACTCCAATGACTATTCCCGATGAATCACTTCGAAGGTATTCCAGGCGGGCAAACCATAGGGTGTATTCCTGTTCGGATATACTTTGCTGGATTTGGTTAATAGCCTCATCCCAAAATACTTGATAGTCCACGCGGTAACCTCCTTGTTCTATTTTCCTTGGTATAAGGATTTGGTGCAAGCTAGTTTAGCCTAGAGGATTGTTGAATTCTGGAGTTTCTGTTCAAACTAGGGGTTAGCTTTACTATTTAATGCCCAACGTTTATAATAGGCCCACCCCATTCCCCATAAGAGGACATCCATGCAGGAAAAATACTCGGCTTCGAACATCCAGGTCTTGAAAGGGCTGGAAGCGGTTCGTAAACGCCCTGGAATGTACATCGGTTCTACTGGCCCCGATGGGCTTCATCATTTGGTTTATGAAGTTGTTGATAATAGTATCGATGAGGCTCTGGCAGGACACTGTTCTGAAATTTATGTAACCCTTGAACCGGGAAATCAGGTTGTTGTTGAAGACAATGGCCGAGGTATTCCCGTTGACATGCATCCGGTAGAACAGGTGAGTGCCCTGGAAATTGTCCTTACCCGGTTACACGCCGGAGGTAAGTTTGATAAGGACAGTTACAAGGTTTCCGGAGGCCTTCACGGAGTTGGAGTTTCGGTAGTAAACGCCCTTTCGGTTGATTGCCAAGCCTACATTCATAAAGGCGACCAGATTTACTTTCAACAATATGTACGGGGTATACCCACGGATTCCGTAACAACCATTGGAACAACCGATAAAAATGGAACCATAATAAAATTTACCCCCGATGAAGAAATTTTTGAAACGGTTACCTTCAGTTTCGATGTTCTGAGTCAAAGATTGAGGGAGCTTGCGTTTCTTAATAAGGGTATAACCATAACCATTACGGATAACAGACTTCCAACCCCAAAACAGCATATATTCAAGTTTGACGGGGGTGTGAAAGAGTTTGTTCAATACTTAAACAAAAACAAGGTAGTTATTCATAAACAACCGATTTACTTTGAAATGGAACGGGATGGGGTTGTGGCTGAAATTGCTGTTGAATATAACGATGGGTATAACGAAACCTTGTTCAGTTTTGTAAACAATATCAATACCCGGGAAGGTGGAACCCACCTTGTGGGATTCCGTTCGGCTCTGACCAGAACATTGAATGATTTTCTGAAAAAATCAAAACATGCCAAAAAAATGGATGAGTCTCTCAGTGGTGACGATGTTCGGGAAGGATTGACCGCGGTTGTTTCGGTAAAGGTACCTAATCCCCAGTTTGAAGGACAGACAAAGGGTAAGCTCGGAAATTCCGAGGTTAAAGGTATTGTTGAATCAATTGTGAACGAGCAGTTGACTTACTTTTTTGAAGTAAACCCCGATGTTATCAACGGAATTCTTGAAAAATCTATTCTTGCAGCAAAGGCAAGAGCAGCAGCACGTCGGGCAAGAGAGATGACTCGACGAAAGAACTTTTTAGAATCTTCTACCCTTCCAGGAAAGCTTGCAGATTGTTCAGAAAAAGATCCGGCAAAGTGCGAGGTTTTTGTTGTAGAGGGAGACTCTGCGGGGGGATCTGCGAAGCAGGGAAGGGACAGGACTATTCAGGCAATTCTTCCCCTGTGGGGAAAGATGCTGAATGTTGAAAAAACTCGAATTGAAAAGGTATTGAGCAACGATAAACTCCAACCCATTATTTCCACCCTGGGGTGCAGCGTTGGTCCGAATTTTGATATTTCCAAACTCCGTTATCATAAGGTAATTATTATGGCTGACGCCGATGTAGATGGAAGCCATATACGTACCCTCTTGTTAACCTTCTTTTTCCGGTACATGACAGAACTTGTTGAACGGGGCCACGTCTATATTGCCATGCCGCCCCTTTACAAGGTTGCTTACAACAAAAGGGTGGAATATGCCTACGATGATGTTGAGCGGGATAAAATTATTCAGACTTTTGAGGTAGAAGACAAGGAAAAGCTCAATATTCAGCGGTACAAGGGACTTGGGGAAATGAACCCCGATCAATTATGGGAAACTACCATGAATCCCGAATCCCGGAATATCATGCGGGTAACCCTTGAAGATGCTGTTGAGGCCGAAGAAATTTTTACAACCCTCATGGGTGAACTTGTTGCCCCCCGAAGAGAATTTATTGAACAAAATGCCTTGTATGTATCGAATCTCGATGTTTAGAACATCCCCCGGAACAGGAACCTTACCATCTCCTTTTTCCGGTCATTTGAAAGAATGGGAGTAAATCATGTCTGAAAATCAAGGGAAAATCATTCCTATTGCCATCGAAGACGAAGTAAAGAAATCGTATTTGACTTACGCCATGTCGGTTATTGTTTCCCGGGCCTTACCGGATGTACGTGACGGACTCAAACCGGTTCATCGAAGAATTTTACACGGAATGAACGAAATGGGACTTCGTTCCGATAAGCCCCCGAAAAAAAGTGCCCGTATTGTTGGGGATGTTCTAGGAAAATTTCATCCCCATGGTGACCAAAGTGTTTATGATGCCCTGGTCCGAATGGCCCAGGAATTTTCTATGCGGTATCCCCTGGTTAACGGCCAGGGAAACTTTGGAAGTGTGGATGGAGATCCTCCAGCAGCCATGCGGTATACCGAAGCAAAAATGCACAAGCTTGCAGAGGAGATGCTTCGGGATATTAAAAAAGAAACTGTGGACTTCGTACCCAACTACGATGACTCCATGGAGGAACCTTCGGTTCTTCCCGGTGCCCTGCCCTATTTATTGGTTAATGGTGCCAGCGGTATAGCCGTAGGAATGGCAACAAATATTCCTCCCCATAACCTTAACCAGGTTGCCGATGCCATTGCTGCATATATTGATGATCCAGAAATAACAATCAGCGGACTCATGGAACATGTTTCCGGACCGGACTTTCCAACAGGCGGTACCATTTTTGGAAAAAGGGGAATTCGCCAGGCCTACGAAACTGGGCGGGGGAAAGTCACTGTAAGATCTAAATTTTCTATAGAAACTACAAAAACCGGTAAAGATATAATTATCATTCATGAAATACCTTACCAGGTAAACAAGGCAAATCTCATAATCCGAATTTCCGAACTTGTGGGTGACAAGGTTATCGATGGGATTGGGGATCTCCGGGATGAATCAGACCGAAACGGTTTGCGAATTGTTATTGAGTTAAAGCGGGGCGCTAGTCCGAAAATAATTCTCAACCAGCTTTTTTCCCATACCCAGCTTCAGGTTAACTTTAATGTAAACGCTTTAGCCTTGGTCGATGGAAAACCTGTTGTTTTGAATTTGAAAGACATGATCCATCATTTTGTAAACCACCGCCGGGAAGTAATTATCCGACGGACAAAATACGATCTGAAAAAAGCTGAAGAGCGGGCTCATATTCTGGAAGGTTTGAAAATTGCCCTGGAAAATATTGATGAGGTTATTAAAATCATCAAGGAATCTGATTCGGTTGATTCAGCCCGTTCCCGGTTAATGGCTCGGTTCAGTTTATCGGAAATTCAGGCCCAGGCCATACTGGATATGCGTTTGCAAAAACTAACCAGTTTGGAAACCCGAAAAATTCTGGAAGAACTACGGGAAGTTCTTGCTCTGATCCAGGAGTTGAAAGAACTTTTGGCCAGCGAGGTGAAAATACTTGGTGTAGTGAAAACCGAAACCCTGGAAATTGCAGGGAAATTTGCAGAACCCCGGCGTACTGATATTGTTCTTGATGAGGTTGAAGAAATTAATATTGAGGACCTTATTCAAAAAGAAGACATGGTGGTACTCATTTCCAATAAGGGTTATATCAAACGGGTTCCCTTTTCCTCGTACCGGACCCAGGCTCGAGGAGGTAAGGGATCCTCATCAGCAACCCTGAGAGACGACGATTTTATTCAACAACTTTTTGTAGCAACCACCCACGACATGATTATGATTCTTTCTTCAGAGGGTAAGGCCTACTGGTTGAAGGTTCATGAGGTACCTGAAGGCAGCAGGACAAGCAAGGGCCAGCATATCCGTGGATTGCTCCAAATTAGTGCGAACGAGGATGTTGCCGCGGTTGTTGCACTGAAAGAATTTTCCGATGAACAATTCATTTTCTTCGTCACCAGTCGGGGACGGGTGAAAAAAGTAAAAACCAACGACTTCCGAAATGCGAAAACCCGGGGAATTACTGCAATTGGTCTTGAAGGAGACGATAAAATTGTGTCAGCAATTCTAACATCTGGAGAAAAAGACATTCTGTTGGTTTCCCGTGCTGGCAGGGGATTACGGTTCTCCCAAAATCTTGTAAGGGTTATGGGTCGTACCGCCAAGGGTGTTGGAGGAATGAACCTGAAAGCAGCCGATGAACTTGCCGGTGCTATTGAGGTAGACAATTCCACGCTCATGCTCATGATTACCGAGTACGGACGGGGAAAACGGGTTTCCGCAGGAGAATTTACCCCCCATGGGCGGAATACCGGCGGCCAAAGAATTTACGCAGTTACCCAGGGATCCGGCGAGGTAGTAAATGTTCTTTCTGTTGAGGATGATGACAAAATAATTATTATGACAAGTCAGGGAACCACCATAAAGGTTCGGGCCAAAATGATTAGTCAGCAAGGAAGAAACAGTCAGGGTGTGAGGGTGGTCAACATCCAGAAACCGGACTTTGTCATTGGCCTAGCGACCGCTGCAAAGGGAGAAGATGACGATGACGATGAGGAACAAACACCCGATCCTAATCTAATACTCGATGATCAGCCGGAAGACGAACCAGTACTGGATGACGATGAGGAAATGGACGATGAAGTATCTGGAAATACTGAACAGGAATAACAAGATTCATGCAGGTGAATGAGTTTTTTCTCACAAATTCACCTGATTATGAACTGATTGAAAAGCGGTCCCGATTCTTAGGGGTCGCTTTTTTTCTTTCTGATGAATCCCAGGTAAAAACTATTCTTCAAGAGCTTAGGGCCAACCATCCCCAAGCCAATCATGTATGTTTTGCATTTCAGCTAGGAACTGGCAATACTAAAATTCATGGAATGTCCGATGATGGTGAACCAAAGGGAACTGCAGGACGGCCAATTCTCGAAGTTCTTAAAGGTTCGGGAATAACCAATTGCCTTCTGGTAATTGTACGTTATTTTGGAGGAACTAAGTTAGGAACTGGTGGTTTGGTCAAGGCCTATGGTGAATGTGCAAAAGGAGTTCTCAATAAAGCCGACAGAGAACAAATTGTTTCACGTGAAACATTTTTATTACAAATAGGGTATGAACATTATCAGAAAATCAGGTCATGGCTTGATGAGGCTGAAGCTAGGGATTTGCACGAAACTTTTTGGGCTGAAATTCTCATGACAGGCAACCTACCTGTTGAACAATGGGACAGACTCGAGTCATTGATTCAAGATTATACCAGGGGACAGTCAAAACTGGTTCTAAAACAAGATTAAGCCTGTATTATTCGTGGGAATTTGCTTGAAGTGACTGAGTTTTTAATAATTACTCGCGCCTGTAGTAACTATACAAGGCCGTTGTTCTTTTTGAACGCACTGACCGCTGCGGTGTACCCCAGTTTGAGATCAGCCTTTTCCCTGCGGGACAGGAAGCATGCGTCAATTGCAATATTGTTTGCCCGTACCAAATCTTTCAGGGTAAAGTTAAAGTAATTTACTGTTTTTACGTAATCATCTGATAACAGGGTGTCTTGAATAAACGGATCATCTGAATTGATTGTGACAGGTACTCCAGAACGAAAAAGCCGACCCAGAGGATGATGTTGTTCATCTTCCCAGGAACCAGTCTGATAATTTGACGTGATGCATTGTTCAAGGGCGATGAAATGCTCCTTAAGGTAATCCTGCAATTCTTTATCATCAATAGCTGATGTACCATGACCGATTCTGTCTGCACCAAGCTCCTTGATCGAGGTCCATATCTGGCTTGGAGGAGAAACCTCACCGGCGTGGATAGTGCAGTATCGTCCATCGGCTTTCACATACTGGAAAAACTTTTTGAATAATTCTGGGGGAAAGTTAATTTCATCGCCAGCAAGGTCAATTCCAACGATCTCATCGAGATTTACTTTCATGAGTTTTTTATACAGGTCAATCATTTCTCTGTCGTTTTGCTTTCCCCGGTTAAACGTGAGCAAATACCTGATAGAGACACCGGCTGTTTTCGCCGCAGCATTCGCTGCTTCAACAACCAGTTTGGTAATTTCTACCCT
>SKVS01000379.1 GCA_007129335.1 Spirochaetaceae bacterium | reverse complement strand
CAGGATAAGCGCCCTCCGATAATGGATAGCTTACGCCATATATTTGGCGTAAATTCACCAGCAGAATCAAGCGGTCGGTACATTCTCCTTGCACTGTTTTTCTGGTTTCTTGGATATCAGGGGATGCTCCCCTTCGTTACAACCTACAGTCGGGACCTTTTAGGAACAACCGAGGGACTGGCCAGCCTCAGCCCGGGGGCAGTGGCAATAGCTTATGCACTCTTTGCTATTCCATCAGGTATTTTGGGTCATAGAATTGGCCGCAAAAAGGTCATTAGCATTTCTTTAATGGGCATTATCGTGGTATTGAGCCTCATATTCCTCCATAATCCCATTGCCCTTGCTCTGGGACTCCCCACTTTCACCAAATGGGTCAGTTTCCTGGTACTGCTGTTTTTCTTTGGTATGTTCTGGGGTACCATAATTACCAATTCATTCCCCATGTTATGGAACATGGCTGCTTACCAAACCATGGGAATTTACACCGGTATGTACTATGTTTTCTCCCAAAGCGCTGCCATTACCGCGCCCATGTTGTCTGGGGGTATTATTGACATAACGACAACAGTCAGCTCTGAACAACTGGGATTGCGCAGCATATTTCTTTTTGCAGTAATCTGCATGATAGTAGCGCTGTATTTCATCAGGAAGGTAAAAGAAGACTGAGGGACTCCGGGGAAGCTCTTAGGAGTATGATGCTCTTAGGAGTCAGATCCCCTAGAAAAAAAGAGCAGAGATCTGGGTACAGAAAGCAGATCCTGTACCACAAGGTTTGATGCACGAAATAATCTAAACCATAAAAATGGCCGGTTACCCCGTATGGAGGAACCGGCCATTACTACTTGTCAACTTACTTCATTAAGGCAATTACCGGGCGTACTCAACAATTCGGGTTTCCCGTATCATAGTTACCTTTATTCTTCCGGGATATCGGAGTTCATTTTCAATCCGCTTTGCTATTGCCCGGGCAATATCTTTTGCTTCTGCATCGCTGACCTTCTCGTGGTCAACCATTATCCGCAGTTCCCGACCTGCCTGGATTGCATAGGCTTTATCAACCCCTTCGAAATCTTCAGCTATCTTTTCCAGATTTTCCAGCCGCTTAATATAGTTGTCCAGGGTTTCCCTGCGGGCTCCGGGTCGACTGGCACTCAGTGCATCGGCAATTTGAACGATAACCGACTCAACACAACTGTGGGGAACATCCCCATGATGGGCGGCTATTCCATTAATAACCCTGGGGTCTTCTCCGATACGTTTTGCCAATTCCACCCCAAGTTCAACGTGGTTGGAATCACCATCGCTTTCAATACCCTTACCCACGTCGTGGAGAAGGCCGCCCCGTTTGGCGACTTCCACATCTGCACCAATTTCAGCAGCAATCATACCTGCAAAAATTGCCACCTCTTTTGAGTGGGCAAGCACATTCTGTCCGTAACTTGTCCGGAACACCAGCCGGCCAAGCCCACGAATACCTTCGGGTTTCATATGGTGAATACCCAAGTCGAAAAGGATTTTTTCCCCTTCTTCGTAAATATGCTGGCTGATTTCCTGGGTTACTTTCTGAACAACTTCTTCAATCCTGGTCGGATGAATTCGCCCATCGGAAATGAGGCGCTCGAGGGATCTTCGGGCGATCTCTTTGCGAACTGGATCGAAACAGGAAACCACAACCGCTTCGGGGGTATCATCGATGATAATATCCACCCCGGTAAGGGTTTCCAGGGTCCGTATGTTTCGACCTTCCCGGCCAATGATCCGTCCCTTCATTTCGTCGTTCGGCAAACTCACCGATGCTACGGTAACTTCAGCGTTCACCTCACTGGACATTCGTTGAATAGTGGAAATGAGAATTTCCCTACCCTTCTTCTCTGCCGTGAGCTGGGCCTCCTGTTCGATTTTATTCATCAAACCCTGGGCATCATGCCGCGCATCATCCTCTAATGAGGAAATGATCATTTTCCGAGCATCTTCTCTTGTCAGACCGGAAACCCGTTCGAGCTCCTTCTGCCAATGTTCTTCCTGTTGGGAAAGCTGAGCTTCCCGTTCATCATTCTTCCGTTCTCGGTCAATTATCGACTGCTGTTGTCTTTCGACATAGGCAAGCTTGTTGTCTAGGTTTTCTTCTTTTTGGAGTAGACGTTTCTCGAACTTTTGTTGTTCAATTCTTCGTTCACGAAGTTCTTTCTCCTGTTGGTTTCTTTCCCGCAGTAATTCATCTTTCGTTTCTACTACCATTTCCCGCTTAAGGGCTTCGGCTTCTTTTACAGCGTCTCTCTTTAACCTTTCAGCCTTCTGTTCGGAGGATGAAAGTTGAAATCTGGCATACAGCCATCGGAATGTCCAACCTAGAATTAGACCGGCGAGCGGAAGGGTTATCCACAGTATTATCTGCATAGGCCCTCCACTTCACTTTTCTCTATCTTTTTCAAAGTAGGAGATATCCGGCCCTTTGTCAAGAATCATTTATTCAACTGGACAGTTACTATGTAAAGTAGCAACTATTCGGTATACGAAAGGAAGGTTTGGAATTCTTCCTCAGGCACCATACTGCCACCGGTAAACCAGCACAGGTATCGGGGCGCAGTGTTCCGGAGAAAAGCGGGCTGGGGATTGTTCAGAAAAAAGCGGAGTCCCGACAGAGCAGATGCTGCCGAGGGCTCTATGTGCACACCTGTTGCCCCATGCATTCGTTGAAGATCCTGGAACAACCACTTATCGGGCACGGTAATACAACCGGTCAGCATGGTATCCATAAGAGAACAGACAAGGGAAGATGGGCTGCCCACTGCCAGCCCGTCTGCCTGGGTTTCATTAGTTAACCCAATATCCCCGACAGAACAATTCCCGAACTTCCGGCTGACCAAACCAAGCAAAACCGCAGGGGACTGAACCGGCTCAACAAAATAACACACCACATTGGATCCATAAACCTGTTTTAAACCCAGAGTAACCCCACCTGGTCCCCCACCGACACCGCAGGGTAGGAAAACCACCAAAGGGTGCTCCTGATCTACTATCCACTTTTTCCGTTCAAGTTGTTCAGCCAGTCGTAGCCCCGCAACAGAATAACCCAGAAACAAGTGCGCTGAATTTTCGTCGTCTATGAAATAACTGGCAGGGTTTTCTGCCGATTCAGCCCGCCCGGCAGCAACCGCAAGTCCATAATCTCCGGTATACTCCCGAACCTCCGCACCCCGGGAGCGCAGGAGGTCCTTTTTCCACTGTTTTGCATCCCGGGACATATGCACCCGCACTTGAAATCCCAGGGCCTTGCCCATAATGCCGATACTGAGCCCCAGGTTACCTGTTGATCCGACCTCAATTGTATATCCGGCAAACACCCCTCGGGCATCCGGCCCAAGCAATACCCGGTAGTCCCTATTGTCTAAGGGGCTGTTCTCCTGCTCTTTATGCTGATTCTTGTTCAAGAGTCCCTTTTCAAAAGCAAGTTTCTCGGCATACCACAGAACCTCGTACACCCCGCCCCTGGCCTTTATCGATCCGGAAACCGGAAGATGGCTGTCCATTTTTCCCAGTATGGAAAGGTCCGGGGGTAAATCCATGCTTTCCAATTCCCGGGAGGAAAATTCTCTTAAGGGGGATTCTATAATTCCATCTCCCCATGGTTCTTTGGAATATCCATGATCCCAGAGACCCTGTTGCGCCGGAACAGATTCAGGCAGTTCATTCTTCAGGATTTTTGAGTACTCCAGTTCGGGGAAGAGATCGGCAAGACAGGGTGCAAAACGTTCCAGTCTGTTTTGTGCATCGAGAATTTGAGTAAGGCTGTAGGGGGATGCACTCCCGGAAAGATCCACCTGGGAACTTGTATACCGGGGATTATGCCAGATCTGCGGTTCAGCCTGGGAAAGGCGCTGGATTATTGTTCTTGGGGACATGGCAATCCTCCTTTTTCCTATCTCGTAAGGGGCATAGGTTAATAAAATCTATCAAAATAGGTTTGCCCTGTCAGTATTGCAGACAGGGCAAACGCAGGGCAATAAAAGATGCTGAGACCTAGTTCTCCTGGGTTTACGTATTCTTACACTTTCAATACTCACCCTGCGTTTGCCCTAGTATTGCAGATTTACCGCGAATGGGGCACTATGCCTGAGTATGAAACAAATTATCCTTCGGGATCGAATCCCGATTCAAGTACTTCTGCTTTTCACCTTTACGCTTATTCTTGTTTTTTCGTGCACGGAGCAAAAAACCACTCCGCTGGAACCTCTGGAGGAGCTGGAGCCTGTTCATCCAAACTTTACCCTGAGTGAACAAGACCTCAAGGACATACTTGAAGACATCATTCAGCTGGACGAAAGGGCATTGCTCCCGGCAATTGAGCAAAATATTCTTTCCCGTCCCCAGGCATTTCTGGATCTGGTGTATCTCCTGGTCCATTTTCCCCAGGAAACCTTCCTGCTTGCTGATAAGGAACACTTTCTGCCTGAAGATTATGTACCTTCTGATCTTGTTGATTTAAGCAGGTATGAAGCCATTCGAACCGGACACCCCTTTCTCACGTTAAACAGAGCACAAATGCAGCTGCGGGCAATCATTATGCCCGACCTGCTGGCAATGGTTGAAGCTGCCAGACAGGATGGTATTATCCTCGACTTATCCAGCACTTACCGGTCCTATAGATATCAGGAAGGTTTGTTTGCCACCTGGGTACAAAGACTCGGGCAGGAAGAAGCAGAACGGGTCAGCGCACGCCCGGGAGCCAGCCAGCATCAATTGGGAACTACCATCGATTTCGGCTCGATTACCAGCGACTTTGCCGACCACCCAGCGGGCCGCTGGCTTGCCCAACGGGCCAGTGAGTTTGGATTCAGTCTTTCCTATCCCAGCGGAATGGAATGGTTAACCGGATACATTTATGAACCGTGGCATTTTCGCTGGATCGGAAGACCTGCTGCCCGACTGGAACAGGAGTATTTCCAGGGTTCTCAGTATCGCATGCTACTTTTCTGGCATCTTGCCTATCCCAGATTCGCCAGCTCGCTTGGGAGATAGGGTATGGAACTCCTTTCACCTGCCGGCAATACTGAAAAGCTGACCTATTCTTACCTTTATGGAGCAGATGCAGCATATATCGGTCTTCCCCATTTCAGCCTGCGGGCCCGGGCTGATAATATTGATGACAACCTTCCCCAAAGCCCCGATGAACTTGCCCGTATAAAAGGAACGAAAAAACTCTACGCTGCGGTAAACATGTATTTTCACAACCCGGATCTCGGTCTTCTGCGGGAAAAAATTCAGCGAATAGGTGAATATCCCTTCGATGCTTTCATTCTCAGCGATGTTGGAGCCCTGGCCTTGTTTCAAAAATACCTGACAAACCGGGAGTACCACCTGAGTACCCAGGCTAACTGTACAAATTGGGCAGCTGCAAAGGCTTATCATTCCATGGGATTCTCCCGCATTGTTCCCGGCCGGGAACTAACCCTCCAAGAAATTGCCGAAATAAAAATTCATGTTCCCGAACTGGAGATTGAAGCATTTGCCCACGGAGCAATGTGTATGTCCTATTCGGGCAGATGCTTCCTTTCCAGCGAAACTGTGGGACGGTCGGCAAATAAGGGTGACTGTGCCCACAACTGCCGATGGACCTACAACCTGGCACTTGAGGAAGAAAGCAGACCGGGACAATATATTCCGGTGGAACAGGGGCAGGCCGGAACCCGAGCTTACACTGCTTTGCTTTCCAGCAAAGATCTATGCATGATAGACCATCTACAGGCAATGAAAGACTCAGGGGTAGACAGTATAAAAATAGAAGGCCGAATGAAAAGTCTCTACTATGTCGCCCTGGTTACCCGGGCTTATCGATGGGGAATAGACCACCTGGATTCCCCTGGGGAGGTAACAGCAGCGAACCCTTACCGGGAAGACCTGTTTGAAGTAAGTCATCGGGAATACGGCACGGGTTTTTATTTTGATTTTCAGGCCCGAAACATTGGGGGCACCGAGGTTGGGTACCACCGTTCCCACCTGTTCATGGCAAGCATTGGATCTGAGCCACCATTGCCTGTTCCAGCTGATCTTGACGCCCATACATGGACACCCCTGTATCCCATAGGTATCAAAAACTCCTTTACCCCCGAGCAGAACCTGGAAATTCTCGGGCCAAAGACTCCTGCCCAACCCCTTGTTCCCGGTTCCTACCGCCTCTATACTCCCGACGGCCAGGAAACAACCCGCCTGACTTCCGAAATGGGAGGATGGATTTGTTTTACCAGGGCTTCCTGGACCGTTTATCTGGGAACTGGCTGGCTTATTCGAAAGGAACTGTGACCCCGAAAGCCGATATATCAACCGATGCATCAACCAATGTATCAGCCACTAGATCAGAATAAGGGGAAAAGTTTTCGAAATCTCTGATACTCCCGGTTCCTGTTTTCCAGAAGCTCCGCAAGGGCTCTCAGGGAGTAGAGCCGGGCATCGAGTATTTGGGAAACCGCATCTTCCATAATCCACTTGGAAGCTTCACTCGCCCATTGTTCCCAAAGAGTATTCATGTTTTCCCTGGCCGAGTGGAAGTCATCCAAGGCGCTGTTCAGTTTATGAGCCTCGCTGTATCCCCGGGTTACACCCTGAAACAGGGGACCTAAGAGGGAAAGGGCACTGCACCCCATGGCAGTAACCTGTTCGGTCTTTTTCTCCAGCTCACTCAAGCGCTGAACGACCTGGGGAAATAATATCGCTGCGGCACTAATTGGAGAAACCTGGGGAGGAACAAGGTTGACTGGGAGTCTTGATTCCTGAATTCTCTGCCATGCAATGCGGTGCTCCGGAAGGGATCGAAATTCGCCGGGATCCAGGGCAAGTCTGAGGTTGGTAAATCCAAGATTTTCCAGATCCGCAAGCTGTTCCTGTAAAAACCGCACCTCCGAAGCCAAACCAAGATCCTGATTCATATAATCGTAACAGGGAAGATCGCCCCGCCAAATATGGGGCTGTAAAGGAATATACCACCACAGGGTTTGAATATGGGACAGCCTCTTGGCAAGGGCCTCCATGAGATCTTCTGAATAATTAGGCGTTCTGGTAAGACGGGCTTCGGTATTCCAGGGAAAGGCAGGGCCAAAATCCAGAATTACCGGATGCTTGGCATTTCCCCTGTTT
>SKVS01000205.1 GCA_007129335.1 Spirochaetaceae bacterium | reverse complement strand
GGTGTGCTCATCGAGCGAACCAGTTACAATGCGGCGATTTTATTCGATGCCCAGGGTAGACGGGTCGATACCTACCATAAAATGGTGCTGGTTCCCCTGACCGAAACCTTTCCCTATGAGGATTTCTTTCCGTCATTTGTGTACCGGCTCATTCCTCCCCTAAAGGACTTTTTCGAGGGGCTTTTGTTAACCCTGAAAGAGCTGGATGTAAACCTCTGGGGTGAAGGAACAGAGCATTTGGTTTTTGACTTTCCTGAAATGCCTTTCAGCGTTCCTATTTGTTTCGAAGATGCCTTCCCCTATCATGTTCGGGATTTTGTCCGGGAAGGTTCCCGGGTAATAGTTAATATTTCCAACGACTACTGGGCCCTCGATGAGGTGCAGGCCCAGCAGCACTACGCTGCGGGTATGTTTAGAGCGGTAGAAAACAGGGTCCCTATGGTACGCTCAACAGCCAGCGGAGTAACCGGGCATGTGGATGCGTACGGCAGACTCATCGGCCGAATACCCTCCTACGAGGCAGGCCTGGTGGTAACCGATGTAGTGCCTGCTCCGGAAAATATGCGGCCAACCTTGTACACCCTTTGGGGAGACTGGTTTCCCCGGTTCCTCATGATATTACTGAGCCTTGCAGCAATGGGGACCATTTTTGCACGGAAACAACCTGCGGGGAAATCCAATTGACCACCCTGGAACCTTTTTTTCGGGTTCTCGACCTGCTTGGGGTTTTTGTGTTTGCCATTTCTGGGTCCATTGCTGCTGCCCGGAAGAATATGGATGTGTACGGTTCGGTAATTCTTGCGGTGGTTACTGCTCTGGGCGGGGGAATGATTCGGGACAGCCTGCTGGGAAGGACTCCCGCGGGTGCGTTCGTGGACCCTCTGTACTTGCTGGTTGCCCTGGCCGGAGCTGTCTCGGTGTTCTTTTTGTATAATCTCCTGGGTAAGCTTCATTATCCCATGCGATACATGGATGCCATTGGACTGGGAGTATTCACGGTTACCGGTATGATCATTGCCCTTGATCAGGATGTTTTCTGGTTCGGAGCGGTTATGCTAGGAGTCATTTCCGGCACAGGGGGGGGTATGATCCGGGACGTTTTGTGTCAGCAGGTTCCCCTTGTTCTGGAAAGGGAAATTTATGCTGTTGCAGGAATCCTGGGTGCTTTGCTTACCCTGGTCATGCTTCGCCTGGGTCTGGGTGCATCCCTTTCGGCCGCCATTGGGGCACTGGTTATTTCCAGTATCCGAATACTGTCGGTTCAAAGGGATTGGCACCTTCCCAGGGCAGTATGGCAAAAACCGGGTAGCCGGAAAATCTAGCCACTGGTCTACTTTCTTTTTTTGGCCTTTGGGGGCAGGACAGTGTTCCCTGATTTTCCAGTCTGTCCCTTTTCTTTGCCCGAGACTGTTGCCACGTAAGCTGGTCTTCGTTTATGGAGTATCCAGAATCCCAGAAGAGATAGTCCACCTGCGAGTATCATGAGAAAACTCAAGAGCTGCCCCATGCTTATATCCCCGTAGGACATGAAAACCTGAGTGGGGTTGTTGGCCCCGGTAAAACTGAAAATATAGCCCAATTGGGGGTCGGGCTCCCGGCTATATTCTGCAATGAAGCGTGCAATCCCATAACCAATGAGGAAAATTCCCAGGGAGAAACCTCGAAATGGTTTCCTCGGACGGACAATGAACCAGAGCACCAGCCACAGGACAATTCCCTCAAGGAAGGCCTCGTACAACTGACTCGGGTGCCGGGGGAGGTTTACCAGCAGGGATCCTTCCGGAAGGGGAAAGTTTGCTGCGGCTGCTACATCCTGAACCCAGGGCTGATCAGCCGGCACGTGGCGGGCAGTGGGAAAAATCATTCCCCACGGACCTGAGGTTACCCTGCCGTAGAGTTCTCCGTTAATGAAGTTTCCAATTCTCCCAAAGGTGTATCCCAGGGGAATGCTTTGGACAATCATATCACCCCAATCCCATACATCCAGTTTTTGGGATTTCAGGTAAATTACTGCAACCACCACTGCGCCAATGAGACCGCCGTGGAAGCTCATTCCCTGTAAACCTACAAACTGACCATTCTCAAAAGGCCAGAAAATCAACCAAGGTGCTCACAGGTACTTTCCGGTCGGATCGTATACCAGAGCTGAAAAAATACGGGCACCCAACAGCAAGCCCAGGATGGAATAAAAGTACAGGTTTATTATGGTATCCTGTTCAACCTGAATTTTTCGCTGGCGAATTTGTACGTTGAACAACCAGTAGGATATACCAAAAGCAACCAGATACATCAGACCGTACCAGCGGATCGGTAAACCGGGAATAACCTCAGGGCTTAACCACTGGGGGTATTGCATATACATGGGCATGGGAGCACTCCTTTTTTCATTAATTGGAGGCAATTTCAAAATACTTTGAAATTGCCATGCACAATGTCGGGTTATATCCTAACTTGTTTATTAAAACAAGTTAGGATATGTAGTTTTTGTGCGAGCCTTTTCAAAAGGGACTTTTGAAAGAGGCTCATTGGGAAACTGTATTTTCTCTAACCGTCTGGTATTGTTCAGACACGGTATTACGAGAAAGTTTACTTTTTGTTTTCTTTATTTTCTATGAGTTTTTCAATAATTCTACCGGTTCCCGTATCGAAGGTGTATACCACATTCTTTTTTTCCATAGATACTTCAAAAAAACGACCGTGGCTTTCAAGAGTGACTCCAGGAAACACCGACCCGCGGATGCGAATTTCTGAGTCAAAGTGCTGTTCAAACCGTTCTTTTAGCATAAAAAGCCTCAAATTCCGTTTTTCCAAGAGTTTTATGAACTTCGTTTTCTGGTTAAACAGGGACTGGAGTTCCGTTTTATTTGCCACAACCTCGGGTTTTTTCATGGAAAGGTCAATTTTTGTAATTTGTTCCTGTACCTTCTTGATTTCCTTTTCTTCGACCAGAATCTGATCTTCTACCAGGTAGTCCTGGCCGAAGTGAAGCTTAGTGGGAATATTTCTCTGGGATCCAAGGTTCCCCAGATCCGCTCCCATCTTTACCTTGGTAACTCCACCGATAATACTGCCTTTTTCCGAAACTGTGAGTTTTCCATTACATTTAATGTTGGAACGCAAGCAGGTCTTCATAACCTTTATACTGCCTACTGCCAGAACGGTAGCCTGTTCGATGAAGCCGGCCATAATATTCTGTTTGGCCCGGAGTACCCCTTTTTGATTTCCCTTAACCCCAGCCTTAATGAGGATGTCCCCGCCGGCCGAAAGAAGGGCTGCATCGGCTCCGCCTCCAATTTTAATGTCTGCATCGCTCATGACGACAAAGCCGCTTTCCACATCTCCGGTTACCAGGACAGATCCGGGAAACTTAACATTCCCGGTGCTCATGTTTACATTGCCCTTGATGGTGTAAATGCCCTTTACTTCTATACGGTTTTTTTCAAAAACCATTTCCCCATCGGAATCAGCAATAAGGATTCTTTCTCCCTCATCCTTTTGTTCTACCCGAATATTCGGGCCAATGTCGATGTCTCCGGTTTTCGATGCGGGGGGCTTCAGTTCTTTTCCCCGTATATCCCAGCCGGATTTCGGTTCGTTCAGGGGAGGTAACACCCGGGCAAGGGGAGTGTCTTTTAAAACCCGGGTAATTTGATCCTTATTTTTATAGTCAGCGGTGCCATCAGATTTTATGGTAACACCCTTGCCCGAAGCTACTTGAACCAGGAACTGAATTTTGTAGGTTCCCCCTTCTTCCGGGGGTTCACCTTTTGCTATAAGCAGGCGATCGCAGTCTTCCTCATTATCCAGGAGAGAACGAAGGCTTTCCAATGCCTCGGGTATGACTCCCTTAACAATTTTTTCGTCTTCCAGGGCCTTGTGAATTCTGTCCATAGTAATTTTTTTTCCCGACCCGGTTCCCTGCTGAAAGCTGATAAAAGCCTGAAGGTCATCGGGGGTAATGTCAAATCGGATAGCCGAATCCTTATGGGGGCGGACCCGCAGATGGTATACCCCTTCGACCAGGGCGCGTTCAAATATACCCTCGGCGGTGCTGATGACCACCGTATCCCGACGCTCCAGGCCTTCGTAGAGTTGTATCTGAACTTCTTTTCCCGCCAGGCCCTGAACCGCATTACCGAATACATCGGTCCCCGGTTCACCCTTGTTCAAGGGGCCAAGGGTAAGAATGCGCTGATCACCATCGACCATTGCCAGGTCGCTGAGTTCTTCCAGTGGGTAGGTTTCCGCGCTGTCCAGATGGGACAGGGCGTCCTTATTATCGAGAATGTGTTTTTTTGTTTCCAGGAAATCCTTTTCGTCGAAAAATCGAACCGACCAGTCAACCATTTGATCGGGTCCTTTTTTTGGCTGTTTTCCTTCGGCAAGGACGTACCCGACCATTTCGGTTTCAGAACTTTCGTAAAAAGACAGAATATCCTGCCGCAGTATATCATTATCGATGATTTTTACTTTACTTTCTCGAATGACCTTTCCCAGATCCTTGAGTACCAGGGGTTTTCCGTTCCCCCGGCCTTTCCGAATATTGAGGATTGCCTGCATAGTATCTTCGGAAATGACAACATCGAAAAAAGCATCGTCATGCCCGGTCAGGGTCAGGTTTTCAACGGGAGTTCCTTCTTTAATATGTTCCCGAATAATGTGCTCCATTTCTTCTTTGGAAATGAGCTGATCGACCGGGAATCCCAGTTCTTCGGCTTTGGCAATTACCTGTTCATAACTGGGCATGGGCATGGATTGGTCCCCAGGAATTACATTCATGAGACAGGTGGCCTTGTCGGGGCTGAGGACCACCTCCCAGTGATGGGGTTTGAAGGGTATGATGTCGGCCCAGTTTTTCCCAACTCTGAGAATACCTGTGGTTTCTGCCAGAATATCGTGGCCTTTTTTTCCCAGATGATTACCAAGGTAGAAATGAGGATCGGGCAAAATCGGTGCTGGTACCACGTCTCCGTGGAGATTCTTCCCGGGTTTTCCCATTTGTTTGGAATAGAAAATACCGACACAGGCTCCCGCTTCAGCCCATAGCCATTTTTCTACCGTGGGATCCACATAAACCCGTTCTTTCTTGGTTTCGGTTTCCAATACCTCAATGGTTTCTTTTTTCACCGGCATGAAGGGCAGGGAAGGCTTTTTTTCCACAACCTTTTGCTTTTTGGTTTTTATCTGCACTTCGTGGTACAGAACGGGACCTTCGGTTGATTCCAGTTTTTCCGGGATGTTTGGTTCAGCTTCTGGGGGTGTTTCGAAATCCTTCCAATCTACCGATTCGGCTTTCATGCTTTCCGGAGGATCTGCCTTGGCTGCCACAAAGGTAAGCACCACATCATTTTTTTCCTGGGCAATTTTGAGCTGCCGTTTTACCTCATCAACATTGAGCCCGTAGGATATTTTTTTCTCTTTCAGTAACTGAATGAGTTTTTCGCTATCCCATTCTGGTCCCTCAGGTTCCTTGGTAAAGGTAACCAGAGCGGTCATGTGGTCTTCGATTGTTACGGATACTTTTCCATTAAGTCTGGCTTCTTTTTTTGCCATAGGTTATCCGATGAACCCCTGTTGCATGGCCCGTACCACCTTGCTCTTATACAATGCAGCTTCCTTCTTGAGTTGTTGAATTTCATATTGTTGGGTTTTAACCGTTTCCATGAGGTCGCCCATTGTCAGAGCTCCGGTCTGCAACAACTCTTCAAGATATTCTATTTTGGATTGAAAATCCAGCTGGGCTTCCATTTCTGCTGTTTCAAAACTGTCATCCCCATAGTCGGCTTCGGGCAGAATACTGTGCTGATCCTCTTCCAGTTCGAACTGAATATACTTGTCTGCAATACGGAACACCGCCTGGGACAGAACCGATCGGGGTTTGTACACTAGAATAGGCAAGCCCGATGAGAGTGCTGTGTCCTGTAACTCATCCCGGTACATAACCCCCAGATGTTCCAGATCTATTCCCAGGTATTGTTGACAACTACGGCGAAGTTTATAGGCCTTGTCTGCATCCTTGGGATCTTCCAGCATATTGAGGACGAGCCGGGGATGGAATTTTTTTATCATGTCCATGTAGTTCTGGTAACTCTTTGGGTCCACTTCCTGAATTTCTTTCAGAAGATCCATCATGTATACCCGCTGCATATTGGCAGACTGCTTTTCCAATTTCTGAAGGAGCTTACCCCCAGGACTCGATTTCGGACAGGCAGAATGGAGCATTCGGAACAAAGTGTTTTTGAGAAAAACATATCCGTTTACCAGAGCTGTTGGGGTCGGGGTGGTAACCAGGGTGCCTGCACCGCTGAGCAGAAAAAAATCGATGGTATTGAAACTGCTACCGGCCCCAAGGTCCATAATGAGATAATCTGTATCGAGGCTGGTTAACTGGTTTGTGAGTTTCCGTTTCTGGGTTGCGCTCAGGTTTGCCATTCCTGGGATTTCTGAATCCCCGGGTATGAAAAAAACATTCTCATACTGGGTGTTCTGAACATAGTCCTTGAGGTTACCCCCCGATTCGTTCAGAAAGAAGCCAATGCCCTTGCCGGGTCGTCGTTCGCCCAGTACCAAATGAAGATTGCTCCCCCCCAGATCCAGGTCTGCTAATATAACCCGTTTTCCTGCCTGTCCCAGGGCAATTCCCAGATTGGCAACGAAAAGGGATTTTCCCACACCGCCTTTTCCACTGGCTACCGGTAGTACGTGCATTATACTTCCTCCTGGGAGTGCATTCTCTGTTCTTTCTGTATTGGCAGGGCAATTATACCCAAGGTCCACAGGTCTCCTAATAGTATCCCAATGGTTATCAGGAGAAAAGATTGAATACCCGCAAGGGTGGCAAGTAAGCCTCTTACATCGAAAGAATTTCTTACCGTTATTACAAGGAGAAAACCCAGGGCAACGAGTCCAATGATCTTACCGAGAATCCAGGCAAGGGTGGTGTCGGTTGATTTGAATGTTCCCTGGCTGTTCAGTATAGCCAATGCGGAAAAAGCAAATCCCGGGGCCAGGATTACCGCATACAGGAGCGGCCTTGGAATAACCTGTTCATTGAGTATAACCAAAATATAGAGCAAAAGGATACGAATTGCATCCCAGAGTCCGGCAAGTATCCATGAGAAGGGGGGGATTTTCATATAATCCAGTGTATGGTGATGGGTGGAGGGAGTCAATATATTCAGCACAAACACCCGGTCGAGTTCTTTCTGATTATCTAGTGGTGCGAATTTTG
>SKVS01000290.1 GCA_007129335.1 Spirochaetaceae bacterium | reverse complement strand
CTGCTCAAGAGAACCCAGCAGGGGGGTACGGGTTTTCATCTCCAGGACATTGAGGACATTCGGGCTATTCTCGTTGATCATATCTGTGCTGAGGTTACAGAGTTTACTACATTCTAGTTCTCCTGAGCTTACTTATTTTCACTTTCAATATTCGCCCTGCGTTTGCCCTGGGGATCCGGGTTTACAAGGTTCTGTACACTCGATAAGCTTTCACCACCATGATAGCATGCATTCAACCTACAAACCTCAGGGGATCCATGGTGATTCCCGCGTCCAAAAGCCATACCATTAGGGCCCTCCTTACAGCAACCATTGCAGGAGGAACCTCTATTGTAGCCAACCCTCTAGACAGTAACGACGCTGCCAGCTGTCTGGAAACCTGTAAGGCCTTCGGTGCAGAAATAAGGGAAATCCCCGAAGGATGGGGAGTCTATAACCGGGCACTGGAAATAAAGGGAGTAGGACACGGACCGGGTGGAATTCTCCATCATCCACCTGCCAATATCGTCGATGTAGGAAATTCCGGAACCACAGAGTACCTTGCAGCGGGCATAGCTGCTCTGAGTCCGGGTTTTACGGTATTCACAGGAGATCACCAGATCAGGAATCGTCCGGTAGAAAACCTCCTAGCATCCCTGAGAGATCTGGGAGCAACAGCATTTACAACCCGAAATAATGGAAAGGCTCCCTTCGTTTTAGGCGGCCCCATACTTGGTGGAAAAACCCGAATAGAATGCCCCACAAGTCAGTTCCTTTCCAGCCTCATGCTTGCCCTCCCCCTTGCCCAGGGGAATTCGGAAATTCAGGTCCCCCTGTTATACGAACAGCCCTACGCCGAAATGACTGCCTGGTGGCTGAACGAGTTAGGAATTACCTTTACTAACGAAAACTGGAAACGGCTGTTCATACCGGGAAATCAAACCTACCGGAACTTTACAAAAGCCGTCCCCGGGGATTTTTCCAGTGCAACTTTTTTCGGAGTTGCGGCTGCTATTACTGGATCTGAGTTGACTCTGGAAGGGCTCAATATGGCCGACAGTCAAGGAGACAAGGCAGTTTTCCAATTTCTGACATTAATGGGCTGCAGGGTGGACTACCTTGCGGACAACAAAATTGTTTCCTCATCAGCCCAGGATTCTCCAAAAGGGCAGGAAGCCTTTGACCTTGCCTGTCAGGAGGGAACAACAGCGATCCGCATTGCCGGACCAGGTTATTATGGGGAAAAATTGAAGGGCGGGGTATTCGATTTGAATGCAACCCCCGATGCCCTGCCTGCCCTGGCGGTAACTGGGTGTTTTGCCTGCGAACCGGTCGAACTGGTGAATGTTGCCCAGGCCCGGCTGAAAGAAACCGACAGAATTCATGTCATGAGCATCGAGCTATCCAAAATGGGAGCCCATATCCGGGAGCTCAAGGATGGGTTGCTCATACAGCCCCAGGAAGGCCTTCAAGGTGCCGATGTGGAAGGATGGCACGACCACCGGGTTGTCATGAGTCTCAGCATAGGGGGACTGGCTGCAAGGGGAAAAACCCGGATTACCGATGCAGAAGCTGCAGACGTAACCTTCCCCGGGTTTTTTACTATTCTGAAAAACCACGGCAACCACAACTGCGTTACCGTGGATTAAACTGCTATTCTGCCATGAGGGTCCAGCGTATGGGCTCATTGGTTCCCGGTTTATCCTGAAGAATAACCCAACGAAACTCAGCGGTGAACGGTACTTCCAGAACTATATTGTCATAATTTCCTGGGGTGAAATCATCCTGGGAAAGTTCAACCGACCCGGGAACATGAACATATTCCACCAGGGCGAATCCGAAGGTATCATCATCTTCCCAGCTGGTTGAATCAACCGAGTAGGTAAATTTGAATTCAATACTCGTACCCATACCCAACATAAATGCCTCATCCATTACCCATGTTTTCTGATCCCCTGACCCTTCGAAATCCATGGCGGTTGCACCCCAGCCATTCATGCTTCCACGGAGATGGAATTTTGGTTCGGGCTGCCCGATTGCATCAGAGGATAAGGGAATCCGGCTGCTCAATGCATAGACTGCAAAATCCCCGCTTGCGAGCACACCCTGCTCAGGGTCGAACCCCGGGCTTGAAAAAAGCAGGCGATCGATATGTTCTACTGGCAAGGTAAATTCCAGATCTCTCGTACCCAGCTGAGCAATGACCAGGGTTCCTTCAGATTCATCCGCGAGCCAACGTTGGTAGGCAAATAAAGGAGATGGCTGGGGGTCGATCCGGGAATAATCTCCCCTGCGCAAACTCTCCCGGGCATTCCGCAGATCACCAAGGTCCCGATGCCAGTTCAACAGTGAATTGGGATCGTGGGTTTGCTGTTCAACCAAGGACCATTCGAAGGGTTGACGGTGCCTGCGGTCTTCATGGCCCGCTCCAGAGGGCATGGGGACATCGGGCATGCCAATTTCATTACCATAGTATAAAAAGGGTGTACCCACACCGGTTAACTGAACCCCAACAATGGCTTTCAAAAGTTCTTCATTCCTTTGAACTGAGGCTGGTCTGCGAACCACATCATCGTGATTCGACAGAAATGTCCCCATCCAACCCCTACCCTGTGCGTGAATGGAGTTATCAACCCAACGCCAGTGGGCATCCAGACCTGCGGCATTTCGACCTGAGGCATGGGTGGCAAAGGGAAAATCCAGGGTCATATGAAAACCTGGCCGCCCCTGATCGTGCATGTAGCGTTCAAGACTAGCCCGGTTATCGGTCCAGTTTTCCGCGACCATGAATTTGGAGTATCCCAGATCAGTATACACATCCAGAATTTGTTCACGGATTGCCTGAAAGTACTGAATGGTCTCAGGAAGGTCAGCATACCGCCCGAGGGTCTCGTCCTGATCTTCGTACAGATAACGAACTGCATCGATTCTCATGCCATCGAAACCCTTATTCAGCCAATAAATTGCGGTATTGGTAATAGCATCCTTTGCATGAACATTCCAAAAGTTAATATCGGGCATTCCTCCCCAGAAAACTCCGTAATAGAACCGGCTGTTCCGCTGATGCCAGACCATCTGGCCCCAGGGTCCCCGAAGTGCACCCGGGGAATCACGCCAGACAAACCAGTGGGCTTTCTCGGTGTCGAATCGGGCTGATTCGGTGAACCACGGGTGAGAACTGCTGACATGATTGGGAACCCAGTCAAAAATCAACCGCATGTCCCTTGCATGAGCCTCGGCAATGAGTTCTTCCACATCCTCCACGGTCCCGAAGCGGGGATCTACAGCGTAGTGGTCGATGGTATCGTACATATGCAGATTTATCGATTGACTCGCACTCCGGAAAAACGGACTGAGCCAAAGTGCAGTGACACCGAGCTCCTGTAAATAATCCAGCTTCAGGGTTATTCCCCGAATATCCCCAATTCCGTTACCTGTGGAATCGTGAAAGGCATTGACCCAAATATGATAAAACACAGCATCCTTGTACCAATCCCCATCGGCTGGAAGACTAAGAACCGGATCGGGTTCAATAGGAATAAGGTTCTGAAAAACATCAGGAGCAACATCGGTAGCACCAACACCCCTGGGCAGTCCTGCACAGGAGACAAGACCCAAGGATAAAATGACCGTAACAAGAAGAAAAGCGCTGATTCGGCGAGGAGAAAACATACCAACCCCCAGAAAAATTTTCCCTATACTAACCCAAGAACCCTGGTATGGCCAGCCTAACCGACATACAATAGGGCTATGACCATTGAATCATTCCTTGCTCCACAACGATGCATCATACTCAAAAGGCAGGAAAAACAGGAAGTAATCGGTGAACTGGTTGCCGCTCTCTGGAGAGCTGTACCTGACCTCGATTATTCGACCATTTTTAACGCAATCTGGGAACGGGAAGTCCAGTTTACCACCCGAATTTCCGCAGAAATAGCCATGCCCCACGCCCAAATTCACGGTATGGAATCAACCTTTATATGTGCTGGCCTGAGCCCCGAAGGTATAACCTATGATCCAAAGGACCAGACCCTGGTGAAGCTGGTATTCCTGGTGGTAGGTCCGCCGGAGGATCATCTGAAAGTGCTCAGTACTCTGGCAAAATTTCTGTCGGTTGATCAGGTTGTGGAAGATCTTATGGAATGCACAACCGGGCATGGACTTTACGAAGTACTTACCAGGGGCAGCACCGAAGGAAGTACAGGAGACCCAATTCCGATAAAGCCCCCCCTCGAAGAACCTTCGACAGAAGCCGGGAAAACCGATGGGGATTTTACGGTTCAGGAACATGCAACCCTGCTGGGCCTGTCCGAACAGGATTTCGCCGGATTTGAATACGCCTTAAGTCAGACCAAGGTAAAACCCCAGCAGGACAGAATCATTTTGGAAGCCTCCCTGCAGGTTGCCCTCAGCCTGAAAGCAGCTCAGTTATTTGTACACACCAGAAACTCAACAGAAATCATCCGCTGGTTTAGCCAGGTCCGCAGATTCGAAGGACGGGATGTTCGGGATTTTCCTCCGGACTACATCGATGATCCCCATCAGGAGGACATTGATTTCCCGGGATTGGTTATCGTAGAACCAACCACGACCTTCCTCATTGATGAATCCCCTGTTCAGGAAGAGTCCTGGATTCAGCACCTCTTCCTCCCTTACCGGCAAACAAAAACCAACCCCGTCAGCATGTCCCTTCTCATTGCCCTCTCCCGGGGAATGATCCACAAGGGTCAGAAAGTTGTCAGTGTTTTTCAGACAGCAGAAGAAGAGTACAATGCCCTTGAAGTAACCGACCTGGATAAGGACTTCGGGGTGTTCTTTTCCATGCCCTTCCACGATTCATCGGTGGACACCCAAATGGAGGTCTTCATGCGGGTACTCCAAATTGCCACCGAGTTGGCAGCTGAAGGAAGAGAAGGGAAACCCGTTGGAACTATGTTCGTATTAGGAGATTCGGATCAGGTAGCCCGACATAGTCAACAAATGGTGGTTAACCCATTCAGAGGATACGATGAGAGCGAGCGCAACATTCTCGATCCCAGTCTGTCTGAAACTCTGAAAGAATTTTCCCGCATTGACGGTGCTATCGTGATAAAAGGAAACGGGGTTGTAGTAAGTGCAGGTACCTACCTGAGAGTCGACCGCCCGGTAGAACCCCTGCCTGCGGGTCTCGGGGCACGCCATACCGCTGCAGCGGGAATTACCAGCGTAAGCCAGGCAATTTCCCTGGCTATTTCAGAATCTACCCGACAGGTTAGCATATTTTACGGGGGAAGCAGGGTAATGGTTCTGTGAACTCACCCTGCCCCCTTTGTAACTGGGTTTTGGCTACCCCAAAACCCCCTGAGCCCCTGGTACTCCATGAAAGAACCTACTGGCTTTGTCCAACCTGCGACCTTTTGTACATGGATCCTCAGAACCACCTTTCCCCAGAGGAGGAGGTTAAACGCTATGATTTACACGAGAACCATATCCGCAGCCCGGGATATGAAGGGTTTCTCAACCAGGTAATTCTGCCTGTTATTGCCAGAGCCAGACTGCAGTGGAATAAGCACTTAGATAATCCCGATAACCCTGACGGAGATCTGGTGTACCAGGGCCCAGCCCTCCGAGCTTTAGACTACGGAAGCGGCCCCTATCCCATGCTCAGCCAAATAATGGCAGAACGGGGTATACCCATGGAACTCTACGATCCGTTCTACGCTCCCAGGAGTTTTTCTTCCAGAGAAGAGGAACACTACCATATCATTACCTGCTGTGAGGTAGCTGAACATTTTCATGATCCTGCCAGGGAGTTCTCCTTCCTGACCCGGCTTTTAACCCCTGGGGGCTTGCTGGCGATAATGACGGGCATTCGGTATCCCCATATTACGTTGGCAGGATGGCACTATCTCAGAGATGAAACTCATACCAGCATCTACAGCCCGGCAACCATGACCTGGATTGCCCGTAAACATGGCTTAACCCTCACCTTTGCGGGTAAAAACGTATGTCTTTTTGAAAAAATGCAAAGAAAAGAAACATTATCGTTGACTAAACCGGTTTACTCAACCTAAACTATTATACTATAGAATAACATTTTCCTGAAGGAGACACTCCACATGAGCATCCACTTTCCTCGTAGCAGCGGAGTACTGCTGCATCCTACCTCCCTGCCAGGTAATTATGGCATTGGAACCCTGGGCAAAGAAGCATATTCTTTCGTTGATTTTTTAGTTATGGCAAAACAGAGCCTCTGGCAAATCTGTCCCCTTGGACCAACCGGGTATGGGGACAGCCCGTACCAGTGTTTTTCCGCCTACGCGGGGAATCCCTTTCTTATTGATGTGGAAACCCTCGTAGCTGATGGTCTGCTGGAGAAAGAAGACATCAGACCACTGTCCCTGCTACCAAAACACAAGGTTGCGTTTGGCGAAATGATACCCCAGAAAATGGCAGTGCTGCGCACAGCATTCAGCCGCTTTACCCTGAAACTGGAAAAAACCGATCCTTCGAGCAAACTTATGGCAGAACAATTCGCCCGGTTCTGCAAAACAGAAAAGGACTGGCTCGATGATTACGCCCTTTTTATGGTCATTAAGGATGAATGCGGGGGAGTAAGCTGGGATAACTGGCCTGGAGAATACCGAAAGCGGGACATGAATGCTCTTCAGGAAATACGAGAAAACAAGTACCACGAACTGGTTTTTCACAAATTCCTGCAGTTTGAATTTTTCCGCCAGTGGCGTTCCCTTCGATCCTATGCAAATAATATGGGAATTAACATTATTGGGGACATGCCAATTTTCATTGCCTACGACAGTGCAGACAGCTGGGCCCACCCGGAAATGTTCCTCTTCGATGAAGAAGGCAGACCAACCCATGTTGCAGGGGTACCACCAGACTATTTCTCGGAAACAGGACAACTCTGGGGCAACCCCTTGTACAACTGGAAACACATGGAAGAAACGGGATTTCGGTGGTGGATCGATGTCTTGAAAGACAAGTTATCCATGTACGATTACATCAGAATAGACCACTTCAGGGGATTCTCCGCCTACTGGAAAATCCCTTACGGAGAAAAAACCGCCATAAACGGTCAATGGGAACCCGCACCAGGGAAAGAACTGTTCACCGCGGTTAAAAAAGAGCTGGGAACCCCACCAATTATCGCCGAAGATCTTGGGCTCATTACCCCGGATGTGAAAGAACTCATTGCTTTCTGTGGATTTCCCGGGATGAAGGTTCTGCAATTTGCCTTTGACTCCGGAGAAGACAACGACCACCTG
>SKVS01000273.1 GCA_007129335.1 Spirochaetaceae bacterium | reverse complement strand
TACACAATTGCGGGGTTATTGTACTACATGGTTCTTATTCGCACAATAATTATTCAAAATGTGAGATTGGTTAATTATTACTATATTAGTAAGGTTTAGGCAGTGCTCAGAAGCTTGTGAAAACCACCAGGACTGGTGCGGGAGGGAAAGGAATTACCATGTATCTGGTGTGTTTTTTCGGTCTTTCACAAGCTTTGGTACACTCTTTATACAGAAAGGGGGAGCTCTAAATGAAACTCTGCTCCGGGAGGATCCTTATCGACTACCCGAATGGAACCCTTGAGTTTCTGACTTACCAGATTATACACAATATGCAAACCCAAACCCGTGCTCCCCTTGGAACGATCGGTGGTAAAGAAAGGCTCGAAGATTCTATCCTGAATAGAACGATCAATACCCTTCCCGTTGTCCGAAACCCGTATGAGTATGGTATTTTTGTTCTGGGAAACACTCAGACCAAAGGACCAGTCAAAAGAAGGCTCGGGAAAAGCATGGACTGTAGCATTCCTGGTTAAATTGGAAAGGATTTGCCAAATAATACCCGGGTAACTTACAAGGGTAACCTTGGGTACAGGGTCTATAACGAGTTTTGCATTGCTGGTTTTTAAAATCGTACGGAGGGTTTCAGCGATCTCCTCGATAAAGGCCGGTAAGTATAACTCCCTGACCTCCTCTATATGCTGATCCACCGCGACCATTTTGAACCTGCTCACCATTTCCGAACTTCTTGCCAAATTCTGAAAAACCAGATCAGCTCCTTCCTGAATAGTTACCAGGTTATCAAGCAGCTGCTTTCGACTGACCGCACCACCGCCCGAGAGGATTCCCAGGGTTCTTTCCAGCTCGTCCCGAATAAGGGAGGTAGCGGTTACCGAAACTCCCAGGGGGGTATTTAACTCGTGGGCAAATCCTGCGACCATACTTCCCAACCCCGCCATTTTTTCGCTTTCAATGAGCTGGGACTGGGTTTCTTTCAGCTCTTCCAGGGAAGTGTGCAGGGCACGGGTTCTTTCCTGTACCTGGTTTTCCAGCTGCTGAGTTGCCAGACCAATGGTTGTTGCCATTGAGTTAAACTGCCTGGACAGCACTCCCACCTCGCCGGCTACATCCTCATTTGCTCTTATTGAATAGTTCCCCTGACCAAACTCTTCTACCCTTTGAGCAAGGCTCACCAGTGGCTGGGTTATTCGCCTGCTGAGTACCAGAGTCAGTACAACCGAACCAAGTATTACAAAGCTTGACATAAAAAGTATGTACACCAGGCTGACCATGAGGGGAGCAACCACCGAATCCATGGTTTTTGACAGGGTCAGAATCCAACCAATACCTTCCAGCTGGGTCTGTGCCTGGAGTACCCGAAACACTTCTCCCTGAGAATTGATTCGCTGAATCTGCCCGGTACCTGCTCTGGATTGGACAAGCTCTCCATGCCAGGAACTCAGAAGCTGGCGACCGTCATGGCTGTGGAGTTCCGCATTAACCTGGGAATCCATACCCAAAAGGGGGCTTGAAAGAACGTTGGCAAAAAGCCGGTCACGGTAAAAGGGAATAGTTGCAATACCGAGGCTTTGTAAATTGTTGTAGTCCGAAACTATTTGATTTTCCAGTCCCTGAGCAATGAATTCCAGACTTCGAAGCTCGGCTGAGAGAAGGGCTGATCGGGCCTGATAGGTAGACAAAGCAGTTACAAGAATTAAAGGAACAATAACAAGGGGCAAAAAGAAGATGAGTAACCGGTTTTGTATTGTCATAAAGCGAGTCCTTTGAGTTTATCCACCAGCATTAGTTTATCAATTCCAGGTAAAAGTCAAAGGGTACACCGAAACCTTCGCTCCAGTATTTGTGGAAGCTCTGGGTAGCCAGGGATAAGTCGATAAACTTCCCAATAACCGACTGCAAACCTGTGTTTCCCTTTTCCACAGCCCAGGCAACCGGCACAACCGACAGCTTTAAGGGAGAAACGGTAAATCCTTCCATTGCTTGCATACCCCGGGCAATAAACAGCGAACCGTCAATGGAAATATCGGCCCTTCCATCGGCAATAACATCGAAACCCTCCTCTACTCCCTGTTCAACCAGCACCACCTGGGTGGTAAATCCATGGGTCTGCTCAAGACTCCGCAGAAGCTGCATTTGAAACCCTCCCTGGGTTACAACCACCCTCTTGCCTTCCATGTCGGCGAACTGGAGTATTTCATCCGCACCAATTCCAACAATCGCCAAGGCTGCTGGGTACAGAGGAATGAAATCCACCAGCCTTGACCTCCATTCATTTACTCCGAAAGATCCAGCAAAAACCTGAACCTGGGAAAACAGGTCAGGAGTATATCGAATAGAGGTATCCTGTATAACACCGGGGTCGAAAACTCCGTCTTTAGCCCAAAACTCGTTAATGTCCTGGATCAGAAGGATATCCGCTTCTAACCCCAAAAAGGCCGCAAGTTCCTTGACCATATTGTAATCGAAGCCTACATTTCTCCCGTCATCGAGAACCCGGTAGGATTCTTCAGAAAGAAAAACCGCTGCGGACAGCTTGCCCCTTTTTCGCAAGGTATCTATGGCATTCAGCTCATCCAGGGAGAAGCTGATTTCGTGAATCTGCTGTCCCGGGGTAAGCCCAATAATTTGCCCAAAGGCATGGTATTCCATACCAAAGTATTGCCGGAAAATCCGGTGAAACTCACCGGTAGCAAACAGATGGGACACAGCTTTTGACATGAGGGCCGCAAGTTCCTGATTTTCCCTGGTCGTTACCCAGCCCACATAATGAAGGGCACTTACGCCATGAACCGCCACCAGGTCAGGGTAGCGTTGAAAATGGGGAAAAAACTCCACCCCGTCTACGAGAGTTGCGCGGCCTTGGCCAGCACTGAGCGCTGCCAGTACGTCTGCATCGGTGGACACATATAAAGGAGGGGGAGCCTGAGGATTGGTACCCACGAATTCCTGGTATTGCTGGACATAACTGGTATTTTCTACCAGGAGGAACTCAAAGGTTTTCAGCTCTTCCAGGCTTGCCTGGGAGTCTTCCTTCCTGACAACCACAACATTTTGATTAGGCACAATGGGGATGTAACGAAGAATCTTTAATCGCCAGGGAACGGGGGTTAAATAGGTCAGGGCAAGATCAATGGTTTGAAAAGCCGTTGGAGTATAGGAAAAATTGGGGTCGGTAAGAACTTGTGGTGGAATAGCGCCATCCTTACCCAGAATATCCAGAAAGGGTACCGCTTGCACCGTATAGGGTATATCCAAAAGCGCTGCTACACTGTTGAAAAGCTGGGGATTGAATCCTGAGATTGCCGAATCCTCACCGCCCTCAGTAATGGAAGCTCTGGAGGTAACTGCGGTTACCAGCCCACCTTTATCCCGAATAGCTTGAATAAGAGCCCTTTCTTCGTCAGAAAGGGTTTCATAGAAATCTGCTGAATCTACCTGGACAGAAGTATCTGGTACCGCAACAGAAAGGCTTTCGGGGTCCGCACCCCGTCGCCCGCATGAAACAAGAAACAGGAGTACAAGAACAGACACCAAAACCCCTTTTGCCATTCTTTGCAAATTATTCATACGGCCTCCATACCAAGAACTGCCCTATTTACAGTTTTATTCAATAGTTGACAGTTTTCAAGAGGTTTCATACAGGGCAAACGCAGGGCAATGATAGTTGGTGAGAGACTATAGATTCAAAGGAATAACTCGACAATTATCGAGCTATTCCTTTGAATCTATAGTCATAAGCGACCTAGTTCTCCTGGGCTTACTTGTTTTACCCTTTCAATATTCGCCCTGGGTTTGCCCTGAGGTCTCATGTTCCAGCCCTTCCCGGCTCAATCGGGCATAGTTCTGGTAACGGTGGGCAGAGTCCTCAAGGTTTTGGATTTCCTCTGGCCGCAATGGCCGAATAATTTTAGCGGGAATACCCCCAACCAAATGACCGGTAGTAACCCGGGTTCCCGGGGTTACCACCGCTCCGGCTGCTACAAAGCTATGATGCTCAACAACAGCCCCATCAAGAACCCGGGCACCTATTCCTACCAGGGCAAAGTCTTCCACGGTACATCCGTGAAGACACACCATATGTCCCACGGTTACCCCGTTGCCAATAAGCAGGGGGTGGGTGTCGTGGGTAACGTGGAGCATGGATGAATCCTGAATATTGGTTAAGGAACCAATCCGTATATGGTTAACATCTCCCCGGATAACCGTGTTATACCAAATACTCGATTCGGATCCAATGTGAACATCTCCAATAATGCGAACCCCCGCAGCCATGAATACGGAAGAATGAATGTTGGGCATAATACCCTGGTAGGGAAGAATGGAAATTGAGTTATCCATGGTTCACCATTCCCCCTGAGGATCTGCGGATGAGATGGAGGGATAAGAATTCGACAATCTGATTCCAGGCCTGCTGAACCGTGCCTGGTCGGTTAATACCTTCGGTTTTAATAAATGCATGCCCGACCCCTCCATATACGGTTATGGTTGTATCTACTCCCGATTGTTCCAGGATTGTCTGAAAAGCTCCAACCTCTTCCAGGGGAATGGATCGGTCATCTTCTCCGAAAATACCCAGTACCGGGCCGTTCTCCCCCAGCCTGCCAATATTTTCGGTAGCCAGACTGCTTCCGTATGCGGTGACTAAAGCGGCTGGCCGGGGATCCCTCATGCCAAACTGCATGGCCTGTCTCCCCCCGAAACAAAAGCCAATAATTCCTACCCGCTGAGGATCGGTCAGGGGGTGATTTGCTGCATAATCAAAGGCACCATCCACAGCCTGGTGAATTGACCTCAGGGGTGTAGAAAGGGCCAAAAGGAGCGCACCGGGTACCGTAGCAGCGCTCCGACCCAACAGAGCATCGGGAACGACTACCAGGAACCCGTGTCCGGCCAATATTTCAGCCTTTTTAACCGTTTCCTGGTCCATGCCCCACCATTCGTGGATCATGACCACCGCGGGCAGACTTCCCGGCAAGTGATTTCCCGGTGGCATAACTACGTGGGCCCCGTGCTCACCCCAGGAGCTGCGGTACCGGTTAGTATATAATCCTTCAGGACCACCAAAGGCATAGGCATCCAGTGCCCCAAAAATGACCAGGCCCACCAGTCCCAGGACAATCACGAGCAAGACTATTCCTATAATCCGGAACAATGCTCGCACAGGATTCCGGGATCTTCGCTGTCGTTTTCTTCTTAGGCTCATAGAATAAACATAACGAAACACGGGGAAAAAGGATAGCAGGGCATTATCCCAGGGAGAAAATACCGGATAATTCCTGAATGGCATTTGATTAAAATGAAATTCCTGTTATACTCGGCCCGAAGTAAACCTGAAGAATATACGAGGCACGAGGATGGAAAAACGAAGGGTCGTCATTACCGGTATGGGAACCGTGAACCCCCTGGGTAATTCGGTACAGGAAACCTGGGAAGCAGTAAGCAAGGGGAAAAGTGGAATTCGCAGAATAACCCACTTTGATCCCGAAGGTTTGGGAGCACAAATCGCCGGAGAGGTAAAAGACTTCGAACCTTTGGCGCACTATTCAGACGATTTTCGGAAAGCCGCAAAAAAACTCGATAATTTTGTTCACTACGGAAGCAAGGCATCCCAGGAAGCTATACTCCAGTCGGGTCTGGATATTGCCAAGGCTCCTTTCAGAACCGGAATCTGTATCGGATCAGGAATTGGAGGCCTTTTTGTGCAACAGCAAAATGCCGGTAACCTGGCGCTGCGGGGGTTCAGAGGAGTCAGCCCAATGTATGTTCCCGCAGGTATTAGCAATATTGCCGCAGGTTTTATTTCTATGGAATACGGCATCATGGGACCAAACCTGAGTACCCAAACAGCCTGCGCAACCGCGAATCACGCCATGGCAATGGGATACCTCATGATTCAGGCAGGTCTTTTGGATGCGGTGGTCACCGGTGGTGCTGAAGCTTCGGTGTACGCCCTGGGGGTTGCCGGGTTTAACAACATGCGGGCCCTGTCAACCCAATACAATGATACACCGGAAAAAGCCAGCAGACCCTATGATAAGGGCCGCGACGGCTTTGTCATTGCTGAAGGTGCGGGAGTCTTAGTCCTGGAGGACTACGAACACGCCAAAAAACGGGGTGCGGAAATTCTTGCGGAACTCGGTTCGGTGGGTATGAGTGGTGATGCTTACGACTTGGTCGTACCCCATCCTGAAGGAGTGGGAGCTCTGTACAGCATGGAAATGGCACTGGAACAGGCAGGAGTACAAGCCGAAGAGGTCGATTACATAAACGCCCACGGAACATCCACCCCTCTGGGAGATGTAGCCGAGAGCAAGGCAATTTATAAACTCCTAAAGGGAAATGAAGAACGGGTCCATGTTGGTTCAACCAAGAGCATGCACGGCCACCTCCTGGGAGCAACCGCCGGACTGGAAGCCATTATTTGTGTAGAGGCAATTCGCCATTCCCTGGTGCCCCAGAACATAAACATTGAAAACTTCGATACGGATGTAGCCCTGAAACCCGAAACTATTAACCGTAAACCCGTGGAGAAAGAGCTCAACCTGGTACTTTCCAACAGCTTCGGCTTTGGAGGCCATAATTCCACCGTGGTTTTGAAAAAATTCAAGGGTTGAGGCAAGATCAACCTTTCTTGAATATGCCTGCAAACCCCTGGGATCCATGCCGGCCTGCCCTCAGGAGACTGGCAGGCCTATACTCCCTGGTCTGACCGACCGGGCCCCGCCTGTTCCCTCAAATACCGGTACAGACTGTACATGCCCAGCACCACATCCTGGGCATGGGGTTGACCACCCTGATCCAGATATTCCTGTACCCTGCTCCAGTACTGGGCAATGATGGCTGAACCCTTGGAGACTTTGGGGGGGACAAGGACCAGAATTTCACGCCAAACCCTCAGTATTTCACCGAAGGCTTCGCCATACAATCCCCGGTCGTAATAAGTAGCCCCATTCTGCAATGCCCGTTGTATAACCTGATCCCCAGGCCGTCCGTCCCGCTGAAAGAACCCCCGGAGCTGTTTTTCCGTCAGCTGTGCAAGATTGTACAAGGCCTGCACATTCCGGGACATTTCTCCGGTCATATAGTGGTAAATTTCTCCGGGAGCCCCAAAGAGGTCCCCAAGAGCAATGGCCAACTGCCTGCGTAAAATCCAGTTTTCGGTCTGGTGCATAAGCCAAAAAATTTCATTTCCCGCTTCCTCTACCCCCAACCGGGCTGCAGCCTCAGCTGAGCTGACCCTGACCTG
>SKVS01000206.1 GCA_007129335.1 Spirochaetaceae bacterium | reverse complement strand
TCCTTTCGGCCCTGGGCAAGCGGATTCTGGGATAAACCAGCACAGCAATGAGGCAATTTCAAAGACTTATGAAATTGCCTCCACTTCCTGACATTTTTGCACCTGAAACCCTATACTTGAATACAAGGGATACCATTATGGTTCCCTTTATCCTGGTCACTGGAGGTGCGAGGTGAATGCCCTGATTCTGTTTTTTTCCGGAACCGGGAATACCTGGTGGTGCGCCAGGGAGCTATCCCGGGAACTGTCTGCCCTGGGAATCACCAGCAAAATCCATTCCATTGAACAGCCTGTTCCCTCCTGGGATTTCGATATTCTGGGCCTTGGATGGCCGGTTTACGGGTCTGACCTCCCCCTGCCGATGATGGATTTTATCGGCAAACATCTCCCCGATCATTCGGGAAACAGGAGCTTATTTACCTTCTGTACCCAGTACATGTTTTCCGGAGATGGGGCCCAGGTTCCCAAAAAAGAACTGGCTGCCAAGGGCTGGTCAATTCAATGGTCGGCCCATTTCATCATGCCCAATAATATTAGTGTACCCCAGTCCCCTTTCTCTTACACTGCTGATTACTCTCGCCACAGGAAGATGCTCAATAAAACGGGAAAGAAAATTCACCGGTTCGCTCGGGCTATTGCAGAAAATCAACCATTTACCCAAGGGGCAAGCACTTTTTCTGAAGCTCTGGGAATGATCCAACGAAAACCGTTTCGTAAGTATTTTCCCCAATGGCGCAATGAAATTCGTATTCACACCTCTACCTGTACCCTGTGCGGAAGGTGCGTGGCAATTTGTCCATCGGGGAATCTTTTTATGAACACAGAATCAACCCCAACGACTATAGAGACCCGGGGAACCTGTGTTCTTTGCATTCGGTGCTACAATTTTTGTCCGGTACAGGCTGTACTCTGCATGGGAAAAGCCCATAACCCGAAACGGGGCATTCCATTCCAGGGACCGGTGCCGGAGTTCAAGCCTGAAACACTTATTCACCCAAGAACTTGAAATAGTGAATGATGTAGGTGACTACTTACATTCAATGCTTTACTTGGACATATAAATATGGTATATTTATATGCATGAGAACAACCATAGAACTCTCAAATGAGGTGGTCGAACAGGCAAGAAACCTGTCGGGTATTACCCGAATCAGTGACTTGGTCCGTGAAGGACTTCAGGCCCTTATAGCCCGGGAAGCAAGAAAACGCCTGATAGCTTTCGGAGGAACAGATCCCCAGGCCTCAGTTTCAGCTCGCTATCGGAGCGCTGAAATGGTTGCTGAAGATCATGATCCTCGTTGATACCTCTGTTTGGGTGAACCACTTACGCAAGACCCAACCCGCCCTAGTAACTCTCCTCCAGGATGACCTGGTTCTCTGTCATCCCTGGATAATTGGCGAACTCTCTTTGGGATCTCTAAAAGACAGGTCAGATTTTCTGCCCATGCTTGGAATCCTTCCAAGAGTACAACCTTTACAGGAACACTTGGTTTTTGATTTCATCGAAAAAAACCGGCTTTTCTCCCGGGGTATTGGATGGGTAGATGCTCAATTATTAGCAGCATGTATATCCTGGCCGGCCAGATTATGGAGTGCCGACAAAAAAATGAACGACATTGCCCATGAAATGGGTATTGGATGGGCTTGTTAACCAGGCAACCGAATATGGCAATTGAACCTGCCAAAAGTACGCGCTTAGCTTGGATGAAATACTAGTGGTGCGAATTTTGGCCCACTTTGGAAAAACTAGCTCTATCAAGGTTTCAATAGTAAATATTTGCAGGCAAATCAGGTATTTTAGTAGTTTTTTTATGACAAAAAAAGCCAAAAAATAGGCAGGGCCAAAATTCGCACCACTAGGTACCATCTACCACAAGCTTAGATACACTTGAAAAGGAATCCCATTGCCTGGTTAGAAAAGTGGATTCTTCAAGAGAATCGACGAACCTTGCTCTAACTCAGCGGCCGTCTTCCCAAAAAGGTATCCACTGCCATGTCGTTAATGTAACCCTTCTCAACAGCAATTTCCCCAAAAAGCCGGTGGGGCTCGTGTTTCTGGATTTCCAGCACCTCATCCCGTTGTGCCTGGGTCATTGCCCCAATCTTAACCAGAAATTCTCCAATGCGCTCTTGGGAGGTTTCTCCACCTTTCATAATATGTCCTTATTCCCCTGGAACAAGCCCAGGGGCATGGTAAAAAATAAACTCGGAGTTCTTATGAATAAGTATAGAATGTTTTGACACTTTTTCCCAATAAAAGTCAGGGCAATCGAAAGGCAATCAGTACTGATGCCCTAACCTTTCAGCCCGCTGGTTACCACTCCCTGGACAAAAAACCGTTGCCCCGCTAGAAATACAACAAGAACCGGAAGAATGGCAGAAACCGTAGCCGCCATTATGAGGCTGTAGCGGGTCTCAAACTCATCAATAAACAGGGTCATGGCCACGGGAATAGTGAACAATTCCTTGGTGTTCAGAAAAATTAATGGTTCCTCGTAATCGTTCCAGCGCCACACAAAGCTCACAATCAACAGGGAAACCAACGCGGGCTTTGCCAGGGGCATGATGATCCGGGACCAAATGGTCAGGTGACTGGCTCCGTCAATGAGAGCACTTTCGGAAAGTTCATTGGGTATAGTAGAGAAAAACTGTCTCAGAAGGAAAACTCCGAAAATAATGAAAATTCCCGGAAGAATTAATGCCCAGTGAGTATTCAGGATCCCAAACTGTCTGAACAGAATAAATCGGGGAACCAGGAGCACCTGGGGGGGAATCATCATGGTGGACAGGTATGCCACGAACAAGAAATCCCGGCCGGGATAATCAAGTTTGGCAAAGCTGTAAGCAGCAAGAGAACTGGTTATCAGCAGTCCTGTTACCGAGATAATGGTAACCTTCAGGGAATTCAGGTAGAAAATCCCGAAAGGATACATGCCGGCCCATACTTCCTGGTAGTTACTCCAGCGAATTGTTTCAGGAATCCAGCGAATAGGATATTGAAAAACCTCAACCTCGGACTTCAGGGATGCGGAAATCATCCATACCAGAGGCATAACCATGAAAAGCCCAATGCCCAGTGCAAACAGGGTAAGAAGTATTTTTACCGGTTCAAAGGTTTTTCTCGGAGGAACCTTGGAAGATGCAGCAGGAAGTGCTGTTAATAATTGACCCATTTTTTCTGTCCTCTCCATTGAATCATGGTAATAAGAAAAATAAGAACAAACATGACCCAGGCCATGGCGCTGGCGTAGCCCATGCGGTAGTTCTGGTACGCTGTTCGATAAATGTAATACACCAGTACGGTGGTGCTGCGTCCCGGACCCCCTTGGGTCAGGATCTGCACCGGGGCAAAAACCCTGAACGATGCAATAATTTGGGTAATGACGAGCAAAAAGGTAGCGGGTGAAATCATAGGGAGCGTCACATGAAAAAATTTGACCCGGGCATTCCCCCCATCTACTTCTGCTGCCTCGTACAGCTCTTTTGGTACACCCTGAAGGGCAGCTAAATAGATAAGCATGCAGTAACCCGCATGATTCCAGACTCCCAAAGCTATGATAGCCGGCATAGCAAAACTGGGATCCATAAGCCATACCGGAGGATTTTCAATACCAAGAAACCGAGCAAACTGGGATACCGGTCCAAATCGGGACAGGATTGCCATCCAGATTGCTGAAATTGCCACAAGAGAAACCACATAGGGTACAAAATACATGGTTCGAAGGGCACCTTTCCAGAAGACCTTGTTGTTTAACAACAAAGCCATGAAAAGTCCAATAATAATGGAAAAAGCAACGGTAAAAAAAGCATAAACAAGGTTATTCACCAGCGAGCTGATGAACCACGGATCGCTTGCCATGGTTATAAAGTTATCCAGCCCAACAAATCGTATTCCTGCAGCACCCGATAAAAGGTTCCAACGGGAAAAAGCAAGATAAAGACTGAATAGAACGGGCACAGCAACAAAGGCGAAAAAACCAAGCAGATTCGGCAACAGGAAAAGATACCCTGCAATCCACTGGTTTCTCTGACGTTGGGTTAAGGGCTTCACGGGTCCTCCACATAACATGATCAGGAAAACAAACGGGGAAGGCTCACAAGACAAGGCCAACCCCGGGAAATAAAATTCCTGTTTGAACAAACCATCTGAGCCTCTTTCAAAAATCCTTTTTGAAAAGGCCCGCACAGAAAATGCATATTCTAACTTGCTTTAATAAAACAAGTTAGAATATAACCGGTATTGTGCAAGCTTCAGATTTACCGAGCGCTTCGAGCAAGGGTGTTCACCCTGCGATCGATTGCCTGAATTGTCTGGTCAAGATTTTGGCGTCCTACATAAAGCAGCTCCACTTCTTCTTTCACCACATTCCGCATATCGTTGTAAATTGTAACAGCTACGGGGTCGGTGGGCTGATAACTGAACAGCGGGGCATTAAGAACGACCCGTTCGAATGATTCAATGTCAAAAAGCTTATCAGCATCTGGTCCAAGCATGACTTCAGTAACCTTGGCAGCAGGATATTCGGTCCAAGCAGGTATTTTTCCACCCTTTGCAACCATGGGATCCGAGCCTTCGGTTGCCCAGTAACGGATAAATTTCCAGGCAGCATCGGCAACCTTGGTGTCTCGGGCTATCATTGCCCAGTCACCAAGAGAACCTTCGTTATAGGTCCGGGTCTGGCCAGGTTTCATGGTAAACAGGGGCACGAAAGCAGTCTTGAAGTCGTGGGGGAAGGTTTCTAAATCACGAACAGAGCGCACCCGCCAGGTTCCGGTGTAAATCATGGCAACCTGCTCAGTCAGGAATTCGGTTGCATCGCTTAAATTCTGGGAAACAACCTCTACATAGGGAACTTCACTTCTGTCGTCGTACTGCATTGTCCGGCGCAGCTCAATGAATTCCCTAAACAGGGGATCGGTAAAGTTGGAAGTTCCATCGGCTTTCAGGAATCCGTTGGGTCCCAGGGCAGATTGGGCACCCAGGAGAAAAAGCTGGGGCCAGTTCGGGTACATTACCCCGTAAATCCTGTCCTGTCCGGTTCCAGAACTCAGCTGATTGGCGATTCTTCGATAATCTGCAGCAGTCCAGGATGTGGGAAGGGGGATTCCCGCCGCATCGAACATGTCCTTATTGACCATGAAGAACTGGGGACCTTTGTTGGTAGGAATAGCATAAACACCGCCATTCACCGTTGCATAGGTTAAATCACCGAATGCCTGGGCAAGGTTCATGCCGTCGGCGGTTGCAATAGAATCCAGAGCAAGGGCATTTCCGCTGGATGCGCGCCTTACAAGGTTATCATTCCGGTAGGTAAAATACACATCTACCTGACCACCAGCCACAAGGGCAGTATCCAATCGAAGGTTACCTTGGTCATCGTTGACAAACCGGGTGTATTCAACTTTGATGTTTGGATTCGCTGCTTCAAAAGCCCGAATTAAATCCCCGGGACCATTTTCTTCGGGTACCCCACCCCAGACCCGAAGAGTTACGGGTTCAGCGGCAGCAGCCGGAGTAGCGGGTGCAGCCGGTTGGGTTTGCTGGCCTCCACCGGCCCAGACCAGCGTTGAGGCAACCATGATTACAAGAACTGTTAGCAGTATGCGTCGCATACACACCTCCTTAAAATTACAGATCATGGTCATTGTCCCTCCCCTTTGCCCCCGGGGTAACCTTCAATTTTTGGCACTAGGTGAATAATTTTTTGAACTGCACTGGATTTTGTCAGTTCAAAGGTGCACGATTTTTCGATCGATACTCCCCGGGGGTTTGTCCGGTAATCCGTTTAAACAGCCGGGAAAAGTATTTCTCATTCTGGAATCCACATAAAGGGGCAATATCTCTAATTGGTAAATCACCGGTATCTCCGTATTGGGTCAATAATACCTGGGCGTGTTGGATTCTTCGGTGATTAATATAATCCACAAATCCGATTCCCATGGTCCGGTGGAATAAATCAGAAAAGTAACTGGGGGATTTTGCTGCAACTTCAGCAGCTTGTTCTAAACTGATCGTTTGTTGAAAATTTTTCTCAATAAAAACCTGCACCCTCTGGATTTCCGGAGGCAGTCCCTGAAATCCAGACTGGAGGATAAAACCCTGTTCTCCTGCTGCAAGAATAGCCGAAAGTTCATCCATATCGAGGCTGTCCTCAATTCGATACAGGATTGCAGCGGGAATTTCTCCTGGGTACAAGGACATGACCTTCTTTGCCCATTGAATAACCGTGTTCCTCCCTGGATGGACTTTCTTAAAAAGCTCGAAATGAGCCGAAAGTTCTTCCTGGAAATGATGCCAATTTCCCGCAGAGTAATAGTGCTGAAGGCGGATCAAGCTCTTTGCGATGAAGTCAGATCCCGAATGATCTATTCCTTTTTGTACCCCTTGTTTTTCTTCCTCCACCCAGTAGGTGTAATCCTCCCAGAGAACAACCGGTTCAGGAAAGGCAAAGGCCCGATCAAAAAACTCAGAATCCGGTGGACCATCGGGGGGAGACAATCCAATTCGGGTGCGCACATTCATTATTGCGAACAACTGGGTTGCCAATCGTTGTCCAAACTGTCTGCGACCCTGAAGGGTATCTAGAGGGTGGGGATGGTTCAAAGTCCAACTGAAAATCCAGACTCCACTCTGGGCCTGTTCAAGCTTCAGTCCGATTGCTTTCCCAGCGATCTGCGTTACCAGGTGGATCAACCCTGTACTGAACTCCCCGGGATCTCTGGTTGAGGAAATGGTATGATAATCCCCAATACGAATAATAATTTTCCCCGCCCCTTCCGGGCGGCTGGAAAACACCGGTCCAGGAACTGCCTTCCGGAGGGCATCAGGAAATAGACTCCGGGCTTTATCAAGAACTCGTTGAAGATCCTGGGAATTTAACTCATGCTTCAGTAAATAATCAACCGCACCCATTTCCATGGCCTGCCTGGCATAATCGAATTCCCTATGGCTTGTCAGAATAATTACCTGTACCGGCAGTCTTGCTTCCCGGACTTTTCGAATGAGTTCTAATCCACTCATACCCGGCATAACAATGTCAGTAATTAAAATGGTATTCCCTAAATGGGGAAGAATCTCCAGGGCTTCTTCCCCGGTTCGGGCATCCCCTGCCAGGGTATAATCCTGGTCGGTGGGTATGAGGGTCTGTATGCCTGTTCGGACCAACAGCTCATCATCTACAAGGAAAATATTCATGGACAGGTCTCCAAATACGGGAAGGTCACAATGATTCTTGCACCGGGAAAATGGTCAAGGTCCAGGGTTATGCCATAATCCGTT
>SKVS01000134.1 GCA_007129335.1 Spirochaetaceae bacterium | reverse complement strand
TAACCGGTGCCATCGAGGTTTTCATGACTTTCCAGAACAGCGAGGCAGACGCTCATGGGAAAATCAGCCCCTTTCAATATCTTGAATCCAAGGAGGGTGTGTGCTGTAAGGGCTTTTTTCTCTTCAGGGGTAAGAGTACGGTTGGTCATATACATTTGTGGGGGAAGACGAATCATGCCAATCTCATGTAATACCAGAGAGGCTCCAAGCTCAATAAGTCGGTGATTTGGCAGTTTTAAAAAAAGTCCTATAGCAATACCAAGAACAGTCGATTTGACCGAATGGACAACCAGATAGTTCTTTCCCGGATAGGTGAATTCGGTAATCCGTATAATATGGGAACGTTCCTGTCTAATGGTTTCAATGAGGTCACGGATCCTGTTCGAAATTTCTTTAACCGATAGCTCACTCTTTGTAACGAAGTTTGTAAATACCGATTCAGTGAAATCGACCATTTCCTTGAAGGCTTCTTTTGCCTGGTCAAACTGTACCGATTCCTTTAACTGACTTTCCAAAACGGAATTGGGAACAGCCTCAGGACCATCCTGAGAGGTAACGGCTCCCATACGGTCGGTTATCATTCCATCGCTGTAAATGTACTCGTATTTCCAACGGGAAAGCCTTTGGAGTAATAAATCAGATAATGGAACTTCAGGAGCAGTGAGAACATATTCTTCATCCAAATAGGAAGGCATTGTGAAGAATTTCCCTGCTTGTAATGTAGAAAGTAAATGATCTTTCATTCTCCTGCCTTATGCCGCCTCTCCAATAATGATCCAATACTGAAGAGACTGGTAGAATAAGTATATTAACTATACACTCTCATCGTATAGTATAGGAGATAACTGTATGAAATTTAAGGCAATTTTTTTTATCTTTAACGGTATTATCCTTTTTTCTTTCCTGTTGATCTTTTTTATGCCCCTTTTTGTCCTTGGTGCGGATTACGCCATGGTTTTTTGGGGTGACAGCTGGTATTTGTTGGCACTTTTTCTTGGGGTACTGGGCATACTCGATGGGTATTTCTTGTACAATTGGACCCTCTTTACATCCCTGGAAAAGGAGAATTGGAAGGGGTTGCATGACTATTTGAAAGAAAAACTTTTTGAAAAGAACCGCTTTTCCAGGCAAAATATTAATCTGTTTGTCAATGCATCCCTCATGCTGAACGATACCGAATCAATCGATTCCCTTTTTCAGCACGTTGCCCAGAAGGCACCGGAAAAAGCGGAGAAATATGCTCTGAATCTTGGAATACCCGTTCTGCTTCGTCACCAGGATAAGGAAATTGTTGATCGGTTCGGACCGGTTTGGAACAAATCGAAACAGGATTTATGGGTGGGCTGGAACTATGCCTTTGGGCTCCTGTTAGGGGGTACAGAAGAAGGAAGGCAGAACGCCAAAGAAATTCTTACAACCCTTTTGGACCGAATGGGAAATGATTATCCCCTGGGTTTATTATCGAGTTACATGCTGAAAACCTTTGACGATGGGGATACTACCCAAAAAGTGGAAGCTTTTTTACAGCAACTCAACAGAAAATTCACCCAGGACAGCTGGTCCCGTTCTATGCAAAAAGCCCAAGAGAAGATACAAGTATACATATTGGGTTCTATACTCCAGGAAGCTGCTAAATGGGCTTTTTCCCCGGAGAAATCGAACCAGCTTCCCTAGATACAACCGATTTTGAAGGGACAGGATATGAGTCAGAAGAACAGTACAAATCAAGAAGAGCAGTCTTCCCAATTACTCGAGGTATTGCAATCAACCAAACTGAATGATGTTTGTTACGATATTCGAGGACCGGTACTCAAGGAAGCAAAGAGGCTGGAAGAAGAGGGATTCAATGTTCTAAAGCTCAATATAGGAAATCCCGCGCCCTTCGGTTTTGAAGCTCCTGAAGAATTGATACACGATGTCATATTGAACTTACGAAACGCCCAAGGGTATTCCGATAGTCTTGGACTTTTTACCGCTCGAAAAGCGGTAATGCAGTATTACCAAACCCTCGGTATGAGGGACATTGACATCGAGGACATTTTCATGGGGAATGGGGTCAGCGAGCTCATTGTCATGGCTATGCAGGGTTTGCTCAATACTGGTGACGAAATTCTCGTACCTTCTCCCGATTATCCCCTGTGGACCGCCGCTGTGACCCTTTCGGGAGGGAAGGCAAGGCATTACCGATGTGATGAAGGGGCTGAATGGTTTCCCGATATTGGGGATATTGAAAAAAAAATTACCGCGAAAACCAAGGGCATTGTTATTATTAACCCGAATAACCCAACCGGAGCGGTCTATTCCCGACAAGTCCTGGAAGATTTGGTAGATCTAGCCCAGAAACACCGATTAATCCTTTTTGCTGACGAAATTTACGACAAAATTTTGTACGATGATGCGGTTCATGTACCCCTGGCGACCCTTGCCAGGGACCTTATCTGCCTAACCTTTAATGGATTATCCAAATCGTATCGGGCTGCAGGTTTCCGATCCGGCTGGATGGTTTTTTCCGGTCCGCGGTCCTTGGCCAAGAGCTATAGGGAAGGCCTGGAAATGCTTGCCAGCATGCGCTTATGTGCTAATGTACCTGCCCAGTTTGCTGTCCAGGCAGCTCTTGGAGGTTATCAGAGCATAAAAGACCTGGTTCTTCCTGGCGGGCGGCTCGGGGAACAGCGGGACATTGCCTGGGAAGGAATTTGTTCTATTCCCGGAATCAGTTGTGTAAAGCCCAAAGGTGCCCTGTATCTTTTCCCCAAGCTTGATCCAAAGAAGTTTGCCATAAAGGATGATCAGAAAATGGTCTACGATTTACTCGTAGAAAAGAAAATTCTTATCGTTCAGGGAACCGGTTTTAATCATTTCGATCAAAATCACTTTCGTATTGTCTTCTTGCCGAGCAAGGAAATACTTCACGATGCTAATCTTCGGTTTGAAGAATTTTTCGCCTGGTACCGCCAGTAGGGAAAATGAGACTCCAGGGCCTGTCCTTGACCAGGGCGAACGCATAGGGCACTGCTCAACGGGTAAGTGGTTCATTTGTTGTCCCACCGCAAAGGTTTAACCTGTCTGAGTGAGCAATTTTATGAAATTACGATGCCATATGCCTTTGCCCTGCATCCTTGACCCCCGTTATATGACTTTTTATAATAGGGTTCCAGTAATTGAACCCATGATGGACTTTTTCGTTTTCCAGACGGTAAATAATTTAACAGGCCTGATGCAAAAATTTTTTGTTCTTGCCTAAATCACACAGGATAAAATATGGCTGTACGAGTGCGCTATGCCCCATCTCCGACGGGGTTACAACACATAGGCGGTTTACGAACCGCATTGTTCAATTATTTCTTTGCCCGATCCCAGGGTGGGAGTTTTATTCTCCGTATTGAAGATACCGATCAAACACGCTATACCCCCGAGGCTCTCCAGGATATTTATGATACCTTTGCATGGGTTGGAATTCAGGAGGATGAGGGTCCGCGAACAGGGGGAGATCGGGGACCCTATATTCAATCTCAGCGCCTGGACCTGTACCAACGCTACGCTCGGGAATTGGTTGAGAATGGACAGGCCTATCCTTGTTTTTGTACCCCCGAGAGACTGGAAAAGGTTCGGGAACAACAGGTCAAGGATAAGGCTTCGGTCCAGGGATACGACCGGGCCTGCAGGGATTTGACTCCCCGACAAGTTCAGGAAAAAATGAATGAAGGATTGAAGCCGGTAATCCGCCTGAAGGTGCCCCTCGACGGGGAAACGAGTTTTCACGATCAACTGCTCGGTACGGTAGTCCGGAAGAATCAGGATGTAAATCCCGATCCCATTATTCTGAAGTCCGACGGATACCCTACCTATCACTTGGCCAATGTGGTGGATGACCACCTCATGGGTATAACCCATATTCTGCGGGCCCAGGAATGGATACCCAGCGGCCCCCTTCACGTGCTCCTGTATCATGCGTTTGGCTGGGAACCGCCCCAGTATATCCATCTCCCTATGGTCATGGGACAGGATGGGCAGAAATTATCTAAACGTCATGGTTCTACCTCAGTTATAGAGTTCAGGAATGCAGGATATCTCCCCGAGGCAATAGTCAACTACGTTTCTCTTTTGGGATGGAGCTATGATGGTGAAAGGGAGTTTTTTGACCGATCAGATCTGGAGAGACTCTTTGACCCTGCCAAACTGCAAAAAAGTCCTGCGGTTTTCGATTATAAAAAACTCCAATGGTTCAATGGGCAATATATGAGAAAACTGCCTCAGGATGACCTTTACCGCGGGGTGATGCCCTATCTACAAAAAGAGGGACTTGTAGATACTCGTGAATCCCAATCCACTATTCTCAAGGCAGCGCTTCCCTTAATCCAGGAGAGGATCAACCTCTTGTCGGATGTGGTCGATACTGCGGGTTTTTTGTTCAAGGACGATTTGGATTATGACCCGGCCCTTCTGATACCAAAAGGTTTGAGTTCCGGGGAAACTGCCCAGGTCCTGGAAAAGGTTTTGGACATTATTCCCAAGCTTTACTCAGTTTCGGCAGAAGAAGGCGAGCAGGTTTTCCACTCCCTCGTGGAGACTCTGGGAAAAAAAATGGGACAGGTAATGATGCCTGTCCGCATAGCTGTTACGGGAACCAAGGGTTCCCCCCCTCTGGTTGCGTCAATACAAATTCTGCCCCAGCAGATTGTGGAAAAAAGAATACAACTGGCCATAGAGCTGGTAAACAAAATGGGAGATTGAGATGGCTGAAAAAGATATTACCATGGATAAGGTTGTTTCCTTATCGAAGCGCAGGGGCTTTGTGTTCCAATCGTCGGAAATTTATGGAGGATTGTCTTCTGCATGGGATTACGGCCCCATGGGTGTGGAATTAAAGAATAGAATCCAGCGGTTTTGGTGGAAGGAAATGACCCAGCTACACGACAACATTGTCGGTTTGGATGCTGCAATAATGATGCATCCCCGGGTGTGGGAAGCTTCTGGACATGTTGAGAATTTCCATGACCCCATGGTGGATTGCAAAAATTGTAAGAACAGGTTTCGGGCAGATCACATCGATCTGGACGCACCCTGTCCCAACTGTGGCAAGAAGGGAGAATTTACCGAACCGAGGGAATTCAACCTCATGTTTAAAACCCACATGGGACCGGTTCATTCAGAAGATTCCATTGTTTATTTGCGCCCAGAAACCGCTCAGGGAATATACGTAAATTACAAAAATGTTGTCCAGACTTCCCGGGTAAAGGTTCCCTTCGGAATAGCCCAGGTTGGTAAGGCATTCAGAAACGAAATTGTTACTAAGAACTTTATTTTTCGCACCTGCGAATTTGAACAAATGGAAATGCAGTACTTTGTTAAACCCGGGGATGATGAAGAAACCTTTAACATCTGGAAAGAGAAGCGGATGGCCTATTACAAGAGGCTCGGTATCGATACCGCAAAACTCCGTTTTCATCAGCACGGACCAGGGGAGTTAGCCCACTATGCTAAGGACGCTTATGACATTGAATACCTTTTTCCTTTCGGTTGGAAGGAGCTGGAAGGTATTCATAACCGGACCGACTTCGACTTAAGGCGTCACAGCGAATTTTCCCGTAAGGACCTGGCTTATTTGGATGAAGAGACAAAGGAGCGTTTCCTTCCCTCCATTATTGAAACCAGTGCCGGATTAACCCGGAGTGTTCTCATGGTTCTTTGCGATGCTTACGACGAAGAAGAAGTATCTGAGGGAGATGTTCGAACCGTACTCCGGTTTCATCCGGAGGTTGCACCTATTACCGTGGGAGTTTTTCCCCTTGTCAAAAAGGATGGACTTGCTGAACTGGCGAAAGACATTGAGACAGGCCTTCGGGAGGATTACGCAACATTCTATGATCAAAGCGGTGCTATTGGCCGGCGTTACCGGCGCCAGGACGAAATAGGCACACCTTTTTGTATAACTGTTGATTACCAAACCAAGGAAGATAATACCGTAACCCTGAGATTCCGAGATTCTATGGAACAGGTCAGGGTAAAGGTTGACGAAGTTTCTCTGGTCATACGAAAAGCTATTAAGGATTATACACGGGTTTAAATTATGGATCATACAAGTTCCCCAGATCTCACCGGATCAGACATGAAAAAAGATAAGGGTCTCCTTTCTGAAAATTCCCCGGACTCACCCAAGGCAGTGCAGAATGCAAAGCTTACTGATCCGGGTTTGGTAAACCTGCAGTATCGGGGCTTCCTCCAGCAATGCACCGATATTCAAGCCCTTGGTGCCCGTGCTCAAAGTGAAGGGCTAACCCTGTATGTAGGTGTAGATCCTACCGGCCCGAGTCTCCATGTGGGTCACATGGTTCCTCTTTTTGCTATGGCCCACCTTGCTTTGGCGGGACATCGGGTTATAGCTCTGGTTGGGGGGGGTACCGCCCAAATCGGCGATCCATCGGGAAAAACCGAAATGCGCAAAATGCTGACCCTGGAAGCTATTGAAGAAAACAGCCGGCTCATTGGCCGGCAAATTACCGACTTTTTTCAATCGGTTGGTGTACCGAAAGACCGGGTTCAAATATTGAACAATGCCCAATGGCTGAACGGATTGCATTACATCGAGTTTCTCCGGGATATTGGGAAACATTTTTCTGTTAATCGGATGCTCACCTTCGAAGCCTACAAACAGCGTCTGGAAACGGGGCTTTCCTTCATTGAATTTAACTATCAGCTGCTGCAGTCCTACGATTATCTGGTGCTCAACAGGGATCATGGAGTGAATTTGCAGATTGGTGGGGACGACCAATGGGGAAATATTGTCGCTGGAATTGATCTTATTCGGCGTGTGTCAGGGAAGGAAGCCTTTGGCCTGACCTTCCCCCTTATAACCAGGGCTGATGGAAAGAAAATGGGAAAATCCGAAAAGGGTGCTATTTTTCTCGATCCAGAACTCTGTTCTGCCTACGACTTGTTCCAGTATTGGCGCAATACTCCTGATGCGGATGTCATGAAGTTCCTGCGTCTTTTTACGTTTCTGTCACAGGAAAGGCTGGAAGAACTGGAAACCTACCAGGGGCAGAGAATTAACGAGGCAAAGGAAGTATTGGCTTACGAATACACCAAACTCATCCATGGAGCGCAGGAGGCTGACAAGGCCCTGGACGCTGCAAGGGCTTTGTTCAGCACCGCAAAGGGGGTAGATACCTCATCGGTGCCCTCGGTTACCCTGAGCAGGGAAGATTTGGGTCAGGGCATGGGAATTATTGACATCTTTGCATTGACAGACCTGTGTTCGAGCAAGGCTGAAGCCCGCAGACTCATTGGTCAGGGTGGTGCGCGAATGAATGATCAGACCATAGATTCCATTGAGCATAGGGTTACCCTCGAACATTTTGTGGATGGGGAAATACTCCTAAAAGCT
>SKVS01000136.1 GCA_007129335.1 Spirochaetaceae bacterium | reverse complement strand
GACCCCGGAAAATGTTTCCGTTCATGTACTTGGTGGGGGGCATGTATTTAATAGGATGCTCAGGAAAAATCTGGCGAACCATTTGGGCCTGGGCAATTTCATACAGGAAGCCGTTTTCCCGGGAAGGATCAATTTCAAAGGCATGTCCCAGTCCCATGAGACTCTTTGGCATGGAAGAGCGGGTTGCCAGGGCTTCGTTTATGAACTGGGAGGCCAGCACCGTGTGAGCCTCTTCCACGGCGTCGGCGGTGGTCAGGTAGTTGTCCTCTCCGGTGTTAATGATTATTTCCGCGTAGGCGTTAATCATGCGGGAAAAGTGCTGGTCAATGAAGGTTCGGTGCATGTTAATGTCCCGAAACAGGATACCGTACATGGCATCGTTGAGCATCATGTCCAGCCCTTCGAAAGCCCCGGTTACAGCAATTTCGGGCATGCATAGTCCCGAGCAGTAGTTTACCAGCTGGACGTATTTGCCGGTTTCGGCCATGACCTCGTTCAAGGCCTTGCGCATTATACGGAAATTTTCCTGGGTGGCGTATGTTCCCCCGAATCCTTCGGTGGTTGGGCCGTAGGGTACGTAATCTAACAGACTCTGGGCAGTGGTACGGATGACCGCAACAATATCTGCCCCCTGGCGTGCGGCGGCTTGTGCCTGAATCGTATCTTCATAAATGTTTCCCGTTGCTACAATCACGTAGAGCCAGGGGGTAGGTCACGGGGTGTATTGTTGTTTCAGGTTGGCTCGTGACTCCCGGGCCAGATCGATCCGGCTAATGCCCTGGTTTACATAGGCAGCCATAACCGCATTCACCTCCTGAGCAGGTCGGTCAGGAAAATCGTCCAGCAAATAATTGCCCTGGCCCAAATCATAGGCTATTTCTCGGGGAGTTTTGCCAGTGGCTGCAGCAATACAGCCCAGCCGGTAATACGCTCCATCGGGTAGTTTTCCCGCTGAAACGAGTTGATCGGTAATGACATTCGGCAGGGGTACTCCCTGAGAGTTCACGCCATCAATATCCAGGAAGCGGGCAATAGTCCGTTCCACAGTAACGGTAGTGTGTCCGTCAATGAGGGACAGGATTTCATCGGCAACCGATGAGGCGAAATTTCTGCAATCCTGGATTGTTCTGTCGTCTAAGGTTAGTTTCTTGTTCATTATCATAAGGAAAGCAATTTGTGTGCCAGGAAAGCAAAGATACGATGTATCCTTTACATTTCAGGAAAGACCTCTTGTTTTGTTCCTGTTCAGTATTTCAGGTGAGGACGTAAAGGCTTTTTTTTCTGGTTTTCCCTCTTGTGTGGCTGTTCATATGACTCAGCATTGATTCAAAAATGAATCATTGAGTTATTCATGAATCACTTATACAATAACCATTGAAGGTAAAACCATATGAATCATGAGTATCAGGCAATTTTGAACTCCATCAGCGATGGAGTGTATATAACAGACGGTCAGGGTAAAACCCTGCACATAAACCGTGCTTTTGAGCAGATAACGGGTATAACCTGGGATCAGATTAATAATAAGGATGTTCGCCAACTGGTAAATCAGGGGGTGTACCAGAAATCTGTTACCCTTAAGGTTTTGGAGTCCCAAAAAGAGGAAAGCATTGTTGAAACCCTGCCCAATGGGAAGGAGGTTCTCCTTACGGGCGTACCGGTTTATGACAAGAAGGGAGCCATAACCCAGGTTGTTACAACCCTGCGAGATATGGAAGAGCTGACTTCTTTGAAGCACGCCCTTGCCCGGACAGTGGAAACCAACGAACGGTACAAAATGGAACTCCTGCATTTTCGGTTGAATCAAATGAATATGGAAAACCTCATAATCCATTCCCAGGCAATGAAGCAAATTATGCGTACTGCTATGCAGTTAGGGGATGTGGATTCCACCGTGCTCATTACTGGAGAGAGCGGGGTTGGAAAGGAAATCGTAGCTCGGGTTATTCACCGTTCAGGAAGGGGAGAGCAGGCTCCCATGATTACCACGAATTGTAGTGCTATTCCCGAAACCCTGCTGGAGAGCGAATTATTCGGTTACGAGAAGGGTGCTTTTACCGGCGCAGACCGGGGTGGAAAACCCGGATTATTCGAGGTAGCCAATGGGGGTACCCTTTTTCTCGATGAAATCGGGGACATCAGTCTAAACACCCAGGTTAAATTACTCCGGGCCATACAGGAAAAAGAAATTGTCAGGGTTGGCGGCCGTAAGCCAATCCAAGTAGATGTACGGGTCATTGCAGCAACGAATCAGGATCTGGAAGAAATGGTTCGTCAAGGGAGCTTTCGCCAGGACCTTTACTACCGGTTGAATGTCATACCCCTGCACATTCCCCCATTACGGGAACGGAAGGAAGCAATTCTTCCCCTTGCTAATCATTTTCTTCATCAGTTTAACCGCCGGTTTCACAAACATGTTCATATTTCTCCGGGAGTTATGAATGTGTTCGAACTGTATTCCTGGCCGGGTAATGTTCGGGAACTGGAGAATACCCTGGAAAGGTTGGTCGTATTGTGTTCGGAGGACAGGGTTACCCCGGATCAGCTTCCCATTCATATCATCCGCTCGGTAGAAGACTTGCAGCAGACACCCCGTGTTCATGAGGCTTGCCCTGAAATTGAAGAACCCACCGATTCAATGCAACCCCTTTCGGTTGCCCTGGCCAGGTATGAGGAAAGAATTTTGACACAGGTTTGGCAACGCTACCCATCAACAAGAAAGCTTGCGAAGGTTCTGGGTATAAGCCAGTCCACCGCAGTAAGGAAGTTAAGTTCTTACGGAATAGGCTTTCATGAGTAGGAAGTATATTGATTCAAAAATGGTTCACACCCAATGGGTAAGCAGTAATGTCTGGTCATTCTTCATGAAAAAACTACCATGAATAGGATATCTTCGGACATTTTCCGGGAATAATTCGATAAGTACAAGAGAAAAATCAACATGGCACGCATTCTGCAGTACTAATTCTGATTACAATCGGAGGATGCTGTGCAAGAAAAACCAAAATTGAATATTCAAAAATCACTTATGGAACTGGATCGGGCCCGGAAACTTATTCCCGGGGGCGTGTTGGGAATAAGAAGACCCTACAATTTTGTGGAAGGGGAGTATCCGGTATTTTTCTCCCAGGGTAAGGGCGGCAGAATTACCGATGTGGATGGGAATGAGTACATAGACTACTTATGTGCCTACGGTCCAATCATTCTTGGACACCGGGAGAAAGAGATCGACAATGGGGTCATCGATCAAATACAGAATAAGGGATTTTGTTTTTCCCTGACCCAAACAATTCAAAATGAACTGGCCGAGACCCTGCAAACCATTATTCCCTCAGCCGAAATGTGTTTATTCGTGAAAACCGGCAGCGATGCAACCACCACCGCCATTCGTCTTGCCCGGGCCTTTACGGGGCGTAAGGTCATTATGAGGTGTGGATACCACGGGTGGCACGACTGGTGTGTAGAAGTAAAAGGGGGTATTCCCGAAAAACTCTACGAGGATGTGTACGAATTTCACTACAACCGGCTGGATCAATTGGAAGATCTTTTAAAAGAACACGGTGAGGATACAGCTGCAATTATTATGACCCCCTTTGGGCATCCCCTGGCGGCCCCAATGGAAGAACCAGCACCAGGATTTCTTCAGGGAGCAAAAGACCTGGCAGAAAAGTACGGTGCCGTACTCATATTCGATGAAATCCGCACCGGTTTCCGCATTTCTCTCGGAGGTGCTCAGAAAGCCTACGGAGTTGTTCCCCACATGTCGGTTTTCGGTAAGGCTATGGGTAATGGGTATTCCATTGCAGCAGTCTGCGGCCGCAGGGACATCATGAAAATGGGTGAAAAAGAGGTGTTTATTTCTTCTACCTTTTTCCCGAACTCCCTGTCTTACATCGCTGCGTTAAAGACAATCGAAATAATGCAGCGGGACAAGGTGTTAGAGGTTGTACACCAAAAGGGGAACCACTACATGGAAGGGGTTAACCGGGTCATTACCCAGGGAGGTTTTAAAGAATCCCTGGGCATCCGACTATCGGGAATAGCTCCCATGTCCTTCCTGACCTTCGATAAGGACGAAGCGAAGCTCTATAAAACAAGACGGGATACCTTTTACACCTATTTAATCCGTAGCGGCATTTTCCAGCAACCCTACCATCATGGGTATATTTGCTATCGTCACACCTTGGAAGATCTGGATTATACCATTGAAACAATTGACCAGGCACTGCATTACGTGAAGGAGGTTGTGGGATGAACAAAGAACGGGACCTCGTTCAAGCCATTGCGGATATTGCATCCGGTTCCACCATTATGGTTGGAGGATTCATGACCGTCGGCACTCCGGAAATCCTGGTAGATGAACTGGTTCGCCAGGGTCAGGAAAACCTTACCATAGTGTGCAACGATGCGGGAGTTCCAGGCGGGGGTGTGGGTAAGCTTGTTCGATCGAAACAGCTGTCTATCCTCATAACCAGTCATATTGGGCTGAATCCGGAAATGGGAAAGGCTATGAACTCCGGTGAGGCTCAGGTTCAATTGGTTCCCCAGGGAACACTGGCCGAAAGAATCCGTTGCGGAGGTACCGGTCTTGGAGGATTCTTAACACCTACCGGTGTCGGTACTCTCGTGGAGGAAGGAAAGGAGCGGAAAACCCTGGACGGAAAAGATTACCTTCTGGAGCTCTCGCTGAAAGGGGATGTTGCCCTCATAAAGGCCCATCGGGCTGATCGGGCGGGTAACCTCATATTTCGCATGTCAGCCAGGAATTTTAATCCCCTTATGGCTCCTGCCTGTCAGTATGTTGTTGCTCAGGTCAGTGAAATTGTTGAAATAGGGGAGCTTGATCCCGATGAAATCATGCTTCCGGGAATTTTTGTGGATGCTCTTGTTTTAGCACCAGCAGACGACCAAACCAGGACTAATGAAACCGAAGGGGGTGCACCATGAGCTACGATTACCGCGAAAGAATAGCCCGACGAATCGCCAGGGAGTTTCAGGACGGGCAGGTAGTCAATTTGGGTATAGGCATGCCGACCATGGCAGCAAACTTCATTCCCGAGGGTGTGAACATTATTCTTCAGTCAGAAAACGGTTTTGTCGGAATGGGTCCCAGTCCTGTACCAGGACAGGAAGACCCGGATCTCATTAATGCGGGAAATCAGCATGTAACCTTGAAACCCGGTGCCTGCTTTTTCGATTCTGCAACAAGCTTTGGCATTATTCGGGGCGGACATGTGGATATAACCGTATTGGGCACCCTGGAGGTGGACGAACAGGGGAATATTGCTAATTACATTGTGCCGGGAAAAATGGTTGCCGGAATGGGCGGGGCAATGGATTTATGCGCTGGTGCCCGGAAGGTAATTCTGGCCACCACCCACTGCGACAAGGACGGAAATCCCAAAATTAGAAAAAAATGTACCCTTCCATTGACCGCAGTAGGTCAGGCCGACCTCATTGTTACAGAGAAAGCGGTTATTGAATGTACACCCGAAGGGTTGGTGCTCCTGGAAGTAGCAGCGGATTGCAGCATTGACGATGTTCTACAGGCTACCGAAGCCGAACTCATGATACTGGACACCCCGGGGGTGTTTGCCTGAGAAAGAGGTGAGCTCCAGGTAATAAGTGCCTCTAGGAAAGAAGTGCCTGAACAACTCCCGGGGCCTTGGCCAGATCATGGATCAGCTGGATGCCTTCGGGGGGATGGACGTGTTGGTGGCCCTGGGAGTAGAGGATGCAATGGGATCCAATATGCCGGGCAACCTCGTAATCGTGTTCCGTATCCCCAATAAGCACCGTAGCTGTTCCGATGGTTCCGGTGCTGTCCATCCATTGCCGGGCAATATCCTGTTTTGACCGGGCATAAATGTTTTGAATTCCCAGGATTTCCGTAAAGAAATGATCTACCCCAAGTTCCCGGGTTTGCTTTTCCAAGGTATCTTTTTGGGAGGCAGATACAATTATCTGCCGGTATCCCAGGTTTTTAAAGGTTTTCAGGACTTCAGCTGATCCGGGAGACAGGCTGCTTTTCCCCCTGTTCGTATGGTATTCATGAATAAAGTCCCGGGCTAAATCGGTGAACGGGGTGCGGGAAAAATCGAAACCAACCCGCTTGTAGTAATGTTCGACGGGGAAACAAAACTTTTGTCGGTATTCCTGCACGCTTTTCAAGGTAGGAAGATGGTGTTTCCGAAGCAGGGTATTCATGCTCGCAATGCAAACCTGTACATCATTCAGGAGTGTTCCGTTCCAATCCCAGATAATTGTGGGTGCATGATCCTTTGGGGAAACTGTTTGAGCTGTGCTTGCAGATTCATGGGAAGACTCAGTTGGGGTGAATGTCATTCAAAAAGCCTGTCTACTGCCTTTTTTACCCTTGCTGGATCAAAGGGCTTAATAATGAAGTCCTTCGCACCCTTACCCAGGGCCTCATAAACCTGCAGCTTTTGACCCATAGCGCTTACCATGACAATTTTCGCATCGGGGAATCTGCGCAGAATTTCCCCCAGAGCATCCATGCCATTCATTTCTGCCATGGATATATCCATGGTAACAAAATCCGGCTTGAATTTTTCGTACATTTCCAGGGCTTGAACACCATTTTCTGCTTCAGCAACAATGGTATATTGGGGTGTCAGAATATCTTTCAACCGGATTCTCATGACCGTTGCATCGTCTACTATTAACCCTTTTTTTCCACTAGCCATTAATTTTCCCCTTTTCTCTTACCAGCATGCTAGGCATCTACCATGGCAATGTTGATTTCCATAGAGCCTATTCCGGAAATAAAACTCACACAAACGGTTTTCATGGTCAGAAAGTCTATAGAAAGACCTGGCCCAATGAAGACGGCCGGGGGAGTTATTTCAATGATATTATTCTCACCAGCCAGGGTTATACTCGCTTGGCCGGTAATAATGTTTGCCAGTTCTGAAACAGCCGAGGTCATGAGTTTTTTTAACTCTGCGGGAAGTTTCCCAGGCAGCATGGCCTTGGCAACCGAAAGAGCCACGTTTTCATCCATGGAATAAACAACCTGGCCCCGCACCGCACCTGTTACACCAATGACAATGGAAACGGACTGGGATGGAACAGGGGCTTTTTTCAGGGTTAAATCTTTCCGTGAAAGCTTTACCCCAACTTCTTTCTGGAAGGTGGATACTGCTGCGGTAATGAATGGATTTGCGAACTCTGCTTTCACTGCTGTGCTCCTTTTTGTATGCTGTCTGGTTCTTTTTTGGTCCTTGTTAAAGGTAGTATAAGTTGAAACTCTGTTCCGCTTCCAATTTTTGAATTAATGCCAATGGTTCCTCCCTGGGCCTCGACTGCTTCCTTAACAGCAGACAGTCCAATTCCCCTTCCTGAGGTATGACTTGCTTCATCCCGGGTAGAAAAACTGTCGTGGAAAATAAGCTGCAGGATTTCCGGT
>SKVS01000271.1 GCA_007129335.1 Spirochaetaceae bacterium | reverse complement strand
GGGATGTATGCCGAAGAAAGTCCGGGCCCGCCCTTGCCGGCGTTCAGGGCTCAAAAATTGAACTGGTCTACCGGCGCAATGAGGAACTAGCCAGGGATTTTGTGAACCTCGTTGGTCAGGGTCGGGTAGCCAAGTCCCTTGAGCAAATTCTGGACAGCAAGGAAATCCATGGGGTCTACGTTGCCACTCCCCACGAACTCCACGAAGAACAAACCCTGGCATGCCTGCGGGCAGGAAAGCATGTTCTTGTGGAAAAGCCAATGGCCCTGAACACCCAGGGGTGCACCCGCATGGTCGAGGAAGCGGAAAGAGCAGGTGTACTCCTTGGCGTAGCGTATTACCGCCGGGGATATCCCTCCATCCAAAAAATTAAGGCAATACTTGCAAGTGGTTTGGTGGGAACGCCGGTTTCCATGGCCCTGTGTAATGAGTTCCCCACATCCCACCGAATTGATTTGGTTCATTACCTCCTTGGCTCGGTTGCCCAGGTGCGCATAACCGGCGCTGGGAACAATCCCTTTGCCCCAGAGAATGTTCAGGAAAAAATTGTGCTACGGACAACCTCTGGTGTGGAGGTTCAAATGGCAAGCGGATGGCTGGAAACTGGAATGGCCGAATCCCTGGTGCTGCGCTGTGAAACCGGCTCAATTCTGCTGGATGATTTGAAATCCGGAGTTCTGCGTGTCCAATCCCCGAATGAAACCATTCAACTGAAGGTGCCGGACCTTCCCTGGACCCACTGGGGAATAGTGGAAAATTTTGTCAGGGCCGCGAGAAACGGGGTGGATTTGCTGTGTTCGGGGCAAGAGGGTAGAAAATCCACGGTCATACTTGATTTTTTGGCTCGGGCAGTTCCAGGTGGGGAACCTGTGACAGTGGAGTATCCTGGGTGAGGGTATGGGAATATTCTCGGGATTGGGTGCTGTCATTCTTGTTGTTTTAACATTAGGGCAATATAATAGCTAATAGTTATAACAATTGGCTATTACGATGGCTTTTTGTTATTAAAAGGTGTTATCATTAGGTGTTATTCAAAGGACAACCATCCATGATAAAAAGAACTCTGCAAGAAGTGCTCCACCAAAAAATGCATACAGGAAAAGCTATAATTCTTATTGGAGCACGGCAAACCGGCAAGACAACACTTCTCCGTGAATTGTTAAGCGGGCAGGATTACTTATTTCTGGATGGAGACGACCCTGCAGTTCGAACAATGCTAGCCGGTGCTAATACCCAGCAGATTCTCAGAATTCTTGGGAATAACCAGCTGGTATTCCTGGATGAGGCGCAACGTATTCCAGGAATTGGCCTGACCTTAAAAATAATTACCGATCAGTTTCCCCAGGTTCAGCTGTTTGTTAGTGGATCCTCGTCTTTTGATTTATCCGTTGAAATGAACGAAGCATTGACCGGTAGAAAGTGGGAATACCCATTGTTTCCAGTAACCTGGGATGAGTTTGAACGGCATGTGGGATACCTTCGGGCAGTTCAGGAGCTGGAAACACGATTGCTCTACGGCAGTTATCCCGAAATACTCAACTTCCCCGGGCAGGAACGGGAACGGCTTCAACAATTAGCTACAAGTTATTTGTACAGGGATGTGCTTGCTTATGGGGGGATTCGAAAACCCGAAGTGCTCGATAAACTGCTTCAAGCTCTTGCCCTGCAAATTGGGAGCGAGGTTAATTATAATGAACTTGCCCAGATAACCGGATTGAACAAAGAAACGGTTTCCAACTACATAGACATTCTGGAAAAGGGGTACATTGTGTTTCGCCTGCCCAGCTTTTCCCGAAACATCAGGAATGAAATCAAACAAAATCGTAAAATTTATTTTTATGATACCGGTGTCCGAAATATGATAATTGGAAATTTCCAACCCCTGGATCTGCGATCTGACAAGGGTGCCTTGTGGGAAAATTTTCTTATTTCTGAGCGGCGTAAAATCCATTCCTACAGGGGAACAATGGCCAGATCATATTTTTGGAGGACCCGGCAGCAGCAGGAAATTGATTATGTTGAAGAGATGAACGGAAAAATTACCGCTTGGGAGTTTAAGTGGCAGCCCAAAGAGGTGAAAATTTCTGTCAGTTTTTTAAATGCATACAATGCTGCCGGCTATGTGGTCCATCGGGATAATTTCAGGGATTTCCTGGATCCCCAGGGGTTGTAAGGCGAGGTCAAAGGAAAGTTCGACACCACCAAGGCAAAAGATTTGGTTAATTTACCAAACTCTTCACAATTTTCTCCATCCTCAGTTCATCTAACTCCCTTAATGTTATGGTGGAATAAACCCGTTCCCTGGGAATGACCGTTCCGACCAGTTGTGCTGGTACGAACAAAAACCTGTTGCATAGCCGCAGCATTGCCTGGAACTGGGCTCTTTGGGCTCGGACAAGATCCTGTTCGTTCAATGTGGTGTGGAAGTTGTGGATGTTTCGGCTTTGCTCTCCTGCTGCGATCATTGTCTGGTAGTGCTCATGGTACAGCGGCAAGTATAGGGTATTCAGGGATTGGGCGAGCTGGGACAGAATGGCATCGGCGGCAAGTCCGGTGTTTGTTTCAGCACTGCGGGTGCCGCCCAATTTGCCTGTAAGCCTGGCCATCAAACTGTCGACCCCAGCAGGTTCTGTTGGAGTTTCAACGGCAATGATCCGGGCAAAGTACGGTCGAACTACCTGGGGAATGTGTTCCCAGTATTCCAGCGGGCGTTCCCGAATGAGGGTTGCGGAGACCCCAATGTGGTTGCGCCCCGGATCCACCGGCACGAACCGAGCGCCCAGGGCCTGGGCAAGGTCCCAGCCGTAGTCCTCGCTGGCAATCAGAAAATCCACCCCGTCGGGTAAGTAAGGTTTTAAGGATCGGGCCCAAATATTCGGGCTGTCGGGGTTGTTGCGGTTCGCTTCGGGAATTTCCTCGGTTATATGGATGATGTTCGCTTTCGGAAACAGCTCGGTCATCCAGGAGTAGCGTAAATCCCCGGGAATAGGCTCGTGGGACAGGGTGCACAGAAACACCGTGGTGCGGTCGGCGAGGCTGGTGGCAAAATCAATAAGGTAACGGTGGCCATTGTGGGGAGGCATGAACCTGCCAATGACAACTGCGTGGGTTGGCTTTATCATGGCTTGTAGTGTACTGTCAGGACCGGCCGTGGGCAAGAAGTTCGTGGATTTGAAGGATCTGTTTTCCCCAATGCTTTGAATCGCCAAATTTACCATTGGTTTTTCCATGGGCTTGCCAGCGTCGAGTAATATTACCTCACCAGGGAGAAATGACCATGAAATACCTCGTAATCATTCTTGTTTTAATGGGATTCGCGCTCTTACCGCTGATCGGTGGTGGACGTTCCGACCGCGCCTCAAAAAATGGAGGTCAGGGGGATTCGCCATACTACCCGCTGTCCAATCGGGGAACAATCGAGGGAGTACAGTACTACCGCTCCGGTTCCCGGACCCCGGTACAAACCCAGACCCGGCGGGGCCTGGTGTTGGCTGGCGGTGGGTCCGATGTGCGCCAGGCCTTTGACTGGATGGTCGACCTTGCGGGCAAGGGTGATTTTGTGGTCATTCGTATTTCCGGTTCCGATGGGTACAACGATCCTCAGTTCATCCGGGGGGCAAACTCCATAACCACCTTGATTATCGATACCCGTGAAAAAGCCGACAGCGACTTTGTCCGGCAAATTCTGCTGGATGCCGATGCCCTGTTTATGGCAGGGGGCGATCAGACCGCGTATTACGACACCTGGGCGGGAACCGCGGTTCAGCAGACCATGGAGTTTTTGTACCACCAAAAGGGTATACCCATTGGAGGGACCAGTGCGGGCATGGCTCTGTTGGGGGGATTTGTATACGCCCCCACAAGCGGCAGCGCTGAAAGTTCGGTGGTGTTGCGAAATCCCTTCCACCGGAACATGCAGGACATTCGTCCAGCCTTTCTGACTGTTCCCCTGCTCGATGGAGTGCTGACCGACACCCACTGGTCCGAACGGGACCGCTTTGGCCGGACCCTGGCCATGATGGCCCGGGTCATGGTGGATCATGATCGGGACTATAGCATGATCCGGGGAATTGCCGCCGATGAGGCCACATCCATTACCATCGATGAAAATGGTCAGGCCCGGGTCTTTGGATCATCCCGACATCCGGATTATGCTTACTTCATGGTTCCCAATGGGCCGCCTGAGGTGGTGCAGCCCGGGGAAGCGCTGCACTGGCCCGCCGGATTGACGGTGTACCGGGTCAGGGGATTTGAAAACGGCCGCAACAGTTTTGACCTGGTTGCCTGGAGCGGTGGCGAGGGCGTCGAAGTGGAACTGGTGTCGGTTGTTCAGGGAGTTATTGATAATGATGTGCAGCGGTCGAGTAAGTAGGGGCAGCAATTCTCATTTCTTAAGAATTGCTGTAGTAAGTAACCTACCTTCTTGAAAGTTTTCTCATAAGGAGTTCTTCGGTATTCCTGCGTCCATCAATAATTGCGTGGACGAATACATCAGAATTTTCGATTTTATACAAGATTCTCCAGTAAGAGGAAAGAATTTCCCTGTATTCATGAATATTGTGATCGCTTAACTCAGGGACAATTCTTCCTTTTTCTGGGAATGTTTTAAGAGACTGTATGCTCTTTTTTATCATGAGCATTACATTTTTTGCATAATCGATACGTTCCTGGGAATAAAATGAAATGATTTCATCGAGGTCAAGCTTAGCACTTCGGGAGATACGGACCTTGTATGTTGTTTTCATGATGAGAAATATTTGTTTTCCAGCTCAGCGAACACTTCATCAGAATCCTGCACATGACCTGCTTTTATATCTTGTTCGCTTATTTTGATCATATTAAGCAGGGCAAACGCATCCTGCATGTGCTGATAAGAGCCAATATCTATCAATACAGCTTTTGCTTCTCCATTCTGGGTAATGACCAAGGGGTCTTTTTTCTCATTTATGTGTTTCATTATTTCAGCAGCATGGATTTTTACATAGGAAATTGGTTTGATGTTATGGTTTGGGTTGAAAATCATTTGGTACACCTCCAGTAGTCTTTTAAACATATCGTATGAAGTCTATTAAATCAATGAACATTTGCCATTCTCGTTTGAACCAGGAAGTGTTGCTAACACAGCACAATTTTATCTAACAATTCCTTGCGGATTCCTCGGAACAGGGTTAGGTTATTTACTACATGAGAAGTAAATTAATTTGCCTTAGAGGGACCTATGACAAAATTTAAATCTATAGCGGTGATAGCACTCCTTTTGATTATGTTTAGCGGCTGTGAAATTGTTGACACTTCTCCTGATAATACTGCTGCTGATAACACTGATTTAGAAGATTCAGAAACTCTTCCCAATTGGATTGGCCGGTTTGGTTCTGAAACAAATAGCAGTGCAACACCTCTGGGAGGGTTTTTATTGATTGGTGGTGGAGGGACTGCTCCTGGTTCATATCCCTGGCTGAAAGATCAGGCAGGGGGTGGTGATTTGGTAGCCTTGAGTTTTGATACGAAGTTTCCCCAAGATTCAAGCTGGATAAATGCAAGGCTGAGCGATGGCTTTAACTCTGTTACCATAATTGTTGCAAATTCCCGGGACAGGGCAAATCACGAAAGTACCTATGAACACCTGAAAAACGCTGAAGCGGTTTTCCTTGACGGAGGGGACCAAACCGCTTACTACAACACCTGGAAGGGTACCAAGGTTGAAACCGCTTTGGAGTATCTCATTCAGGTTCGAGGGACACCCATAGCCGGAACAAGTGCGGGAATGCATACCCTGGGAGGTTACGCTTATTTACCCAGTGGATCTGCAATTCCCAGCGATACCACCATAACCAATTTGAACGATAGTCGGATGTCCGAAGTCAAAGCCAGTTTCCTCAGGCCCTACTTGCCCGATTGGCTTGGTTCAGTGGTAACCGATACCCATTTTGGAAAAAGAAACCGCATGAGCCGGTTTATTGCCTTTGCTGCAAAGCTAAAGCTGGATGGAGTTCCCGATGTCGGGGGAATTGCATGCGACGAATACACCGCAGTGGCAATTGATGCTGAAGGAAATGCCCGGGTCTTTGGTGATTCTGGGGATGATGATTATGCCTACTTTATTCGCTCCCAGGGTGGTGGAATTACTGCCAACCCCTTTTTCTGGACATCGGGGGTGTCGGTGTACAGGGTCAGGGGTTTACCTGGAGGCAACAACACCTTTTCCCTGACTGATTGGACTGGTTCTGGTGGTGTGAACAAAGGTATTTACCGGGTGAATTCTGGTCAAATCAGTATCAACGAAAGTGGATCCCACAACACTACTTCAACAACCTTGTATTAGTTTGTTCGTTTTTGCAGTACCTATGAGGGCCCCATTTGGGGTCCTTTTTCAATTGTGCGGCCTGCATGAGAGAAATTTCTATGAAAAAGTCAATATTTTTATGAAAAATTTACTCCTATAGTGGTAATAGAACTTGCGGGCTGGGAAAACCGGGGTTACAATCGGAGCTACTACTGAAGTAGTACTAGTAAAAAATCTGAAGGAGGCCTTCATGAAGAAAGGATTAATGTTACTAATAGGAGCTGCATTTCTGCTCGTATCTGCAGCAGCCGCTTTTGGTCAGTCAGGGGAATCGGTTGAGGATGCAATTGTAATGACCCTGAATGAGGTGACCATTGTTGATTATGGCCGAATTGGTACAGAACGGTTTCTAAAAATTACTGCTGAGCAGGACGGAACCTTCTATATTACCAGCCACGACAAGTTCAATTACAAACGGGGCGGACGGGCACCTTCCTTTGCAAACTACACTGATATTTCCACCGATCCAGGATTTGAGAATCTGATCGAACTGGGCCAAAAACCCGGTGGTAAATACTACGGCAGCGATGGTTATGATGCAGGAGCCCTTGCCGCACCCTTGTGGTTCTCCTGGCCTGTAAGAGCTGGGGTAACCTACTACATTCGACTGGACAATGACGGTGCCGACTCCCGTGGGGGACGTGGACAGGTCTATATCTCTGACCAGGTGATTAACTCCTGGCCTTGGTAAAAAGAGGCGCGTTTTTGAAGTAATGAGCATATCCAGAAGCTATTTGTACAAAGGATATGCTCTTTTTATATCCGAACAATAAGCATTTTCAAAGAATAAGGAGAAAAAAATGAAGAAGTTGCTTGTTTTACTTGCAATGGTGGGGCTGGTGTTTTCGTGCCGGCTGGTGGATCCGGTGGAGATTGAAGCACCCACCGAGACTGATTTAACCGTTAATCAACCGTATGTGTTGGAAGTAGTTGGCGAGAATGAATATGAGTTATCTGTAGCAGTTAATCCTGACCAGATTTATACACTCAAGGTAGATCAAGGCGCAGGAGCTCCATTATGGTCTGTCCGTGGTTTTCAAACATTCGCTGATTTACAAACAGGTACAACAGCTGTGAGAGTTTTTAGTGAAT
>SKVS01000241.1 GCA_007129335.1 Spirochaetaceae bacterium | reverse complement strand
GTCCAGTATACAAGGGAGGGTGAGGTTTTTTCCTTTAGAGCAGGTACTTCAGGAAATCCGCACATTGTATGAAAGGGGTGGGCGGTACTTCAAGATCATCGATCGTACCTTTAATGCAAATACTCATCGGGCTCAACGGACTCTGGAGTTCTTTCTGGATTTATTTACCCGGTCAGAATTTCGGAACACTGAGGATGGTTCATCCCGGGCCTATGGCCAGTTCGAGGTGGTTCCTGATCGCTTACCCTGGGAATTAAGGGATCTTATTCAACGGTTCCCCCCGGGGACGCTGCGCCTGGAAGTGGGAATCCAGACCTACAATAATGAGGTAGCTGCTCGAATTAACCGCAAACAACATCAACAGGCCACCAGGGAAAATGTGGAATTTCTGGTACGACAAACCAATGCCGTGGTCCATGCAGACCTCATTATTGGATTGCCCGGAGAGTCTGTATCCAGTTTTGCCCGGGGTTTCAACGAACTGTGGGCCCTGGGGCCCGACGAAATTCAGCTGGGAGTGTTAAAAGCTCTGCCTGGTACAACCTTGAATCGTCATAATCAGGATTTTGGTATGGTCTACAGTCCTGATCCTCCCTACGAAGTTCTGGAAACCGGGGTAATTCCCCGGTCAGAAATGGACTCCCTGAAACGCCTTGCGAAGTTCTGGGAACTGGTGGTAAATAGAGGTAGGTACAAGGTGCTGGTGTCCCGGCTCATTCCCAGGAACGATCGGGCATTTGATGCATTTTGGAAAGTGAGCGAAACCCTTTACACGCGGTTTGGAAGGACCTGGGGTATCGATGCTCATGAATTAGGAACTGTGCTTGAGGAATTGACTTTCAGGGACTAAGAATAGGTCCTATACTGCCTGGCAGCACTTCTTGTACTTCTTCCCGCTCCCGCAGGGGCAGGGATCGTTTCTTCCAACCTTTGGGGCTGCGCGTTCGACAGTTCTTACGGGAGTCTGACCATCTTTGAAAAACCATTGACCCTCGACTTTTTCAAAGGTGCTGACCTCGTGGTGTTCGTAATCCTTGCCATCCTGCTGGTAGGAAGCCTTGAATTCGACAATACCTCTGTTATCCATGGGGCCACCAGCTTCGGTGTGCAGAATTTCCAGCCCCTGCCAGGTTGATTGTTCCGACCATTGTTTGACCTGTTCCAGGTCTAGATTGTCTCTGGTACTGGGGTGGTGGGTCCGGTAGATGAAGTCCACCAGGTGCTTGGTGTACGCAGTATATCTGCTTCGCATAAGCGCTTCAGCGGTTGACGGGAGTACTGCGCCGAGCAGGGCCGGTTCACAGCAGTCCTTGAAATGTTTGTTACTACCACAGGGACAATGGGCCATAGGTTCCTCCAGGGGTGGGATAAAGGTTATTATAGAAGATTGGGGACATCTTACAAAAGCCTGTTAAAAACAAAAAACCCAAAATAAGCGCTCCAAGGACAATGAGGGGTGCTGGTCGCTCCTGGCAGTATGCTGCATTAGGCAATCAGTTCTATGAGATTCTCTTCAGTCAGATGCTTTCTCCTAACCACTATGGTATCGAGGAAAACACTCATGTGTGCCTGCGGTCCTCCCTGAGCACCGAGAACACCGAGAGAACAGGTGAACACATCCAGATGAAAGGATCTCCAGGTCGGTTTGCCCGATTGTACGTCTTTTTGGGGAGTCATTGAATTATAGTATTACCACAGAATAGTATATTCTAGACCCTGGGGTGAACTGGTTATTTCCATGCTGCCCCCCAGTTGGGACTCCACCATTGACTGGGCTGTAATGAGACCAAAGGTTTTCGTGGTACCAAGGTCGAAACCTTCGGGTAGTCCCGGTCCGTTGTCTTTGAGCGAGAGGAGGATGCGTTCAGGTTCGGGTTGGGAAAGGCCCAGGGAAATTCTGGTATTCCTTCCGGGTAGAACAGCGTATTTGAAGGAGTTTGTTATGAGTTCGTTAAGCACCATGGCACAGGGCATGGCCGACTCTATGGAAAGGCGGACCGGCTCCAGGAAGAATTCGAACTCCACAAAGCTGGTGTTGGGGGGGAAACTGCGTTGCACCAGGGATGCGAGGTCGGGAATGAAGTTTTCCATATCAATGTACGCCAGATTACGGGATTCGTAGAGGTGGGTGTGAACCAGAGACATGGACTGGATCATGGTGTTTACGTCTATCAGGAGGGCTTGAATTTCGGGGGAATCCTTTTCCCCTGCTTTCAAGGATAGGAGGCTGGAGATGGTTTGCATATTGTTCTTGGTACGGTGATACAATTCCCGAAGCAACACGTTTTTTTCTTGTACCAGTTCTTGTAACCGGTTCTCGCTTCTTCTCAGGGCCAGGGATGTCTTATTCTGGTTCTCCTGGGAAAAAATAATGACCCGGGCTGCCAGGAGCGAGCCCAGGACAATAATGAGAAATCCAAGGCTGATGTAGCTTCCGTCGTTGTGTGAATGAATAAGCAGTTTCACCAGGAGATAGTAACCAGACCAAATGACAATTCCCACACCTAAACTAATTATGGCTATTGTCCTGTTGTATTGATTGTAACGGTAGTTTTTCATGTGAAAAATACGCCTGACCGTTGGAATTCGTAAGAGGATACTGCTGCTTGTAACAAGGAATGCCAGGTTAAAACCGTCTTTGATGACAAAATTGAACAGTATTTCCGGGGGAAGACTGGAAATGGTACTGAAGTACCAGAATGGTGGAAAGGTAGGGTTCAGAGAGAGAAGGGGATTGAAAAAAAAGGTAAAACCTACCCAGTGAAGTCCAATGGCCAAGGCCAATGCCAGGGGAAGACGGGCCGGTCCGAAAACTGCCCGGGGAATGCGGCCATTTCTTGCCCAGCCGAAAAGGGTGTAGGTAGAAAGGGCCAGGACAAAGGTAAGAACATTAGCCCAGCCGTTGTTAGCCCAGAGTAAAAAGGGGAACCATGCTCCGCCGCTTATTCCCGCAAGGAAACCGTAAGCAGGACCAAAAGCGATGGATGAAAGAATGGGAAACAGCTGCGCCCAGGTAATGCTTATGACTACCGTCTCCACCAGAAAAGATAAACTGAACCGGTATAAGAACAGACCCAGGATGCCGGAAACCACGCTGAAAACGATTTTATACCATCGAGGGGCCCTGCTCCGGTCGGCTATGACCGAGGATTGTAAACTAGTACGCAGATGTTCCAACACATGGTTGCCCCTGTTGACGTCCATACAGTCAGTTTAGGCCTCTGAAGGGTTAGGTGTCAATCTTGTCTGGTTTTCCTTTGATACATTCGGGAGTCTGCAATGTGGAGAATTTCATCCAGATCAACCCTGTCTTCAGAGAGTATTATTCCCACGCTCACACTAACCTCCAGGTTGGGACTCAGCTCATGCCAGGGGTATGATTGTACTGCCTGTTCCAGTTTCTTTTGCATTTCTTCCAGGGATGACTGTCCAACTCCTGGCATGAAGAGGATAAATTCGTCACCTCCGTATCGAATGGTGGTGTCCGATTGACGCAGGGTTTTTTGAAATATCTTTGCCAGCTGTACCAGGACCTTGTCACCCACCAAATGAGAGTGGACATCGTTAATTTCCTTGAATGCGTTAACATCCACAAATCCGAAACCCATGGCATCCCCAGAGCGCTGTATGCGCGCAAGCTCAGTAGGAAGCTGATCCATGAGGTAGCGCCGGTTGTACAACCCTGTTAAGGGATCTCGGATAACCTGGTTCTGAAGTTCTTCGTTTTTGATCCGAAAAAGTTCTTTTTCCAGCTTCAGCCTTTCGGTGTCCAGGAGGGCAAGGGCTTTTGCCAGGTTATTCGAACCCTGCTGTTTTTGCAGTTCCAGTACCCATTGGGCATATTTTCGGTGATGCTCCAGGGCTTGCCGGTAGTCCTGTTTCGACTCGTGGTACCTGCCCATGGCCTGGTAATAGTTTGACAGATTTCGAGAAGGCTTTTCCGGATCTATAAGGTTCAGTGCTTGTTCCAGGACCGGCCCGGCCTCATGAAATTTACCATGGTCAATAAGACCTATGCCCAACTGTATCAGAATTTCTGCTTTCCACAGGGGATGGGGTGACCTGTCCAGAAGATCAAGAGCATCGCGGTACAGAACCTCTGCCTGATGGATCAATCCCTGCTGTTCCCAAACCCGGGCTATTTTTGCCAAAGTGTGGGCTTGATATTGAAGATCCCCCAGGTTTTCAAAAATATGAACCCCATTGTTCAGGAGTTCCAGTCCTTCTTCGGTCAGGCCTTGTTCTGCTTTGAGCTTTCCGAGGTTGCCCAATATTATTCCAAAATTTCTGTCTGTTGTATCTAGATCCTGATACAAGGCCGCAGATGACTCGAAGTATTCAATGGCCTGGGGAATATGACCCATTGCTTCGTATACGTTTCCGATGTTATTCAGAGCAGCAGCGGCACGTATAGGTGCTTCTGTCTGAACCAATTCGTAGCCCTTCCTGCTATGGTCAATGGAAAGCTCCCAAGCGTTCATATTCCCGTATAAGACTCCAAGGGTAATATTGGCTTCTCCTTGTTCCAGGGTATTATTCCCTTCCTTTGCTGCAATCAGCGCTTTTCGTGCAAATTCTATTGCTCTTGGATGATCTTGTAGTAGAAAGGCAGACCGGGCAGCTTTGCGATAGATCTCAGACAGTCCTCCCGGTGCAGAGGCCAGGGTTTCTGGGTCTTCAACGGCTAGTAGGTAAAGACTGAGTGCCGACTGGGGATCTCCCTGGGCCAGTGCTTGTTCGGCTTTCGTATAGGGGTTCACAATTCTGCCTCCTGTCTCAGCATTGCTACTACCGGGTAGCCCATGAGAATGGCAAAGAGTGCGGTGAGGGTTTCGCCCGTAGGGAAGGCAATCCAAATACCCCGGATTCCCAGGAATGTTGGCAGAATGAGCATGAGCGGCAGGAGAAAAAAGACCATCCGCGAAAGGGCAATGAGAATGCTTTGCCGCGCTGCCCCAATTGCCTGGTACATGCCTGAGGCTACCAGGTTGAAGATAATCAGGGGAGTAGCCAGAAATGCAATCCGGAAGCCCTGGCCTGCAAGATCCACGAAAACAGGATCGGGATTAAAGGCCAGTGCAAGGCGGGATGAAAATATCCCAACCAAAAGGGCTGCGGTGTAACAGACCCCCAGTCCCAGGACAATGGCCTGTTTTGAAGCGCTGAGCATCCGGTCATACTGTTTTGCCCCGTAGTTATACGCTGCAATTGGCAGGAAAGCCTGGTTAATTCCGAATGCTGGAAGTATGACAAAACTGATTACCCGAAAAATGACCGAGGCAACCGCAATCCCCATGTCACCCTCAGCCCGGAAAGCCTGGAAGTTAATGGTAATGCCGAAGAATACCACCGAGAAAGTCCTCAGGGCAGCCGAGAAGCCAATACGGAGTATGTACCGAATGCTTTCCCTGTCCCAGTTCAAGTTCATTTTCAACTGACTCACCGGGAGAAAAAAATAGGCTACCAGGAGCATAGTTCCCAAACCCTGGGCAATAAAGGTTGCCCAGGCTGCGCCCTCGATTCCCCAGCCCAGAACCACAATGAACAACCAGTCCAGGATGATATTAGTTATGCTGGAAAAGGCCAGGGATGCAAACCCAATTGATCCATTTCCTTCGGCATATACAAGGTTATTCAGGGACTGGTTGAACAATACAAAGGTGGAGCCCAGGGCTATGATAGAGAAGTATGACCGGGCACCTTCATAAGCCTCTCCTCTGGCTCCGAGTACCCGTACCCAGAACCCGGGCATACTGGCAAAGACCAGCGTAGTTCCAATGCTCAGGATGAGTAATAGGGCTATTGAAGAACCAAGCCCCCGTTGGGCTCTAGGGTATTGGTGTTCACCCAGGCTGCGGGAAATTCGGGCTGCACCTCCGACTCCTACCAACACTCCCAGGGATATAAGAAAAATGTAGTAAGGAAAATTCAGACCAACTGCTGCCAAGCCTACTGTTCCCACAACCCGGCCCACAAAAAGGGAGTCGATAATATTATAGCTGGCATTTATCAACAGGCTCGCCATGGAAGGGAGGGCAAGGCGTATCAGAACTTTCAGGGTTGGATCTGTACCCAGACTTGTGACCCGGTTGTTCATTTGTGTGTACCGGTATAGGTCAGAATTATTTCCCTTAACCTGTCTAATTGCAGGGGTTTGGTGAGAAAGTTGTCCATGCCTGCGGCAGTACATTTTTCCTGCTCATCTTTCAGGGCACCTGCAGTCAGAGCAATTATGGGGGTCCTTTCACCAGGTGATTCTGTAGAACGGATGTGTTTTGTCGCTTCAATGCCATCCATCTCGGGCATTTGAATATCCATGAGCACCAGATCAACCCGGTTACAGCTCAGCATTTCTACCGCCTGTTTGCCCGTACGGGCTTCCAGAATAATTGCATGAGGCGTAATCTTTCCAATAAAGGATTTCACCAGGAGAGTGTTCATTTCCACATCTTCGGCTATGAGGATCGTTATGGGGTGCGGTTGTACCCTCTGGTTTGGGTTCAAGGGAGTTAGGTCAATTTTCTTTGCAGGTTGTTCCATTTTTGCCTTCCCCCTTTTATCCTTTTCTGTTTGGTCAGCTTGCTCTTCCACCCGGGTTTCCAGGGAGAAATAAAACTCCGTGCCCTGGCCCAGCTTGCTTTCCAACTGGATCTTCCCTCCCATTTTTCGAACAATGGTATCCGAAATAATCAGACCAAGACCTGTTCCCCCAAAATTTCTGGTGGTTGTGCTGTCAGCCTGGGTAAAGGCATTGAAGAGTTTTACCTGGTTTTCCGGAGCTATGCCAATACCCGTGTCCCGAACACCGATGGTATACACACCCCTGGTTTGGGTGACAGGGGTGTATTGTACCACCACATCAACCGATCCCTTTGAGGTAAATTTTAACGCATTTCCTATGAGGTTGACCATGACCTGTTTTAATCTTACCGGATCGATATAGGCGTAGGCTGGCATAGTTGCAGGAAGCAAGAGATTGAGCGAGAGGTCCTTCCTGGTGGCGCTCAAGGAGAACATGTTTTTGATGTCCTGGAAAAAATCTGCCATATAGGTCTGGATTTCTTCAAGCTCCATCATTCCTGCTTCGATTTTGGAAAAATCCAGGATGTCATTAATTATGCCTAAAAGGGTTTTCCCTGCAGAATTTGCATTGGTAACAAACTCCTGCTGGGAAGCATCCAGATCGGTTGTTAACAGCATATCGGTGAATCCTATAACACCATTCAGGGGAGTGCGGATTTCATGGCTCATGTTTGCAAGGAATTCTGATTTCGCCTTGCTTGCTTTTTCCGCTTCCTCCTTTGCCAGGACCAAATTTTTTTGGATTTCTACCTGCTCAGATATATCCTCAATGAAAGACCATATGCGCTTTTTCCCTTCCAGATCTTCTATGAGGACTCCCTGGAGTTTTACTGGATACCGACTGCCGTCTTTACGAATGTACTCCTTCACGAAGGGGCCGTAGGTCTGTTTCGTTGCCAGGTCTTTTAGAGCCTGGGTT
>SKVS01000183.1 GCA_007129335.1 Spirochaetaceae bacterium | reverse complement strand
CCAGGGCCAATGGGTTCTTAACCGGGCCGATGATCAGTACATCCAGGTAATCCAAAAGTTGCTCTCAGGAGAACTCAAAGCACCGGAGCAAACATTCAATGGCGAACCAAAGCTCAATAGCACTCGTTTGGCTCAAAAGGTGGCTGCAACGCTTTTGAAAATGTACGCCGCCCCCGTTGTATCGGCAATCCAGGCAGCAGGCTCGGTTGAAGAACTCCTGGATTACCAGTCCCGAACCTTCCATGGCTGAGTCAGACACCATTAATCAGGAAACGCCTGTACCCGTTACCCTCTCCTCCCTGAGTCACGACCTTGAAGCTCTTGGCCTTTCCAAAGGAGTTAACCTGTTGGTACACAGCAGCCTCTCATCTCTTGGCTGGGTTGCCGGTGGTGCACAAACGGTTGTCATGGCATTGAATAAGGTTGTAGGCCAGAAGGGGACCCTGGTCATGCCGACCCATACCGGACACCTGAGTGAACCTTCCGAGTGGGAAAATCCACCGGTCCCGGAAAAATGGTGGCCGATTATCCGGAAAAATCTGCCAGCATATGACCCTTTTTTGTCTCCTTCCTGGGGAATGGGTTCAATTCCCGAGCTTTTTCGCACCACACCGGGTGCCCGGCGCAGTTTTCATCCTAATGCATCCTTTGCAGCCCGAGGCCCTCTGGCCCGGTTCATTCTCCGGGATAAAAAACTGGATTTTATGATGGATGATACCAGTCCTCTGGGAAGATTGTACGACCTGGATGCCCAGGTGCTTCTGTTGGGTGTAGGGTACGACAAGAATACCTGTTTCCATTTAGCTGAGTACCGATCTTCCTGGCCGGGAAAAATTACCGTACCCTGTGCGGCCCCGGTTGCCAAGCCGTTCCGCAAAAAACGTACCTGGGTTCAGTTTAAGGACATTAATTTTTTCTCTGAGGATTTTCCTGCAATCGGTGAATTCCTGGAAGAAAAGGGTGTGGTAAAAGTTGGGACGGTTGGAGCTGCACAGGTTAAATTGTTTCCTATCCGGGCAGCAGTCGATATTGCGGTCCAGTGGATGAATACAAACCGTGTAGCTTTATAGTTTAGACTTTTGCCCTGTCTAGAATCCTGGCACAATTTCGCCCAATCGTATATCATGGAATAATGATCGGAATAATCGGAGCAATGGATGAAGAGGTGGTCCTCATTCGAGAGAATATGGATAACCTCCAGGAAAGGGATTTCGGCACCGTAAAGGTACTTTCAGGAACCATTGGGGGCAAGGCCTGTGCCCTTACCCAAAGCGGTATCGGCAAGGTAAATGCGGCTATAGCCACCACCCTGCTGATCAGAGAATACCGGGTTGATGCCCTGGTAAATACCGGTTCTGCAGGCGCTCTGGATCCCCTTTTGGAAATTGGAGATGTGGTCATTGGGGAAAGGCTTGTGTACCACGATGTGGATGTTCGGGCCTTTGGGTACAACCGGGGTCAAATTCCCCGCCTACCGGTCATGTTCAGTTCCCATTCAACCCTGGTACATACCGCCTTGTCCACCCTGAATAGTCCGGAGGTTCAGAAACTGCTCCAGTGTCAGGTGGTTCAGGGACTCATTGCCAGTGGGGATCAATTCATCAACAATCCGGAAGTTTTGAAGGATATTCTTGTTGATTTTCCCGACTGTCTGCTTGTGGAAATGGAGAGCGCTGCAATTGCCCATACTTCCCATGTAATGGGGGTTCCGTTTATTATTATCCGTTCGGTATCTGACCGGGCAGACAGCACCGGGGCAAAAGATTTTACCGAAAACCTTCATAAGGCATCGGTCAATTCGGCCAGGGCAGTCCTGGCGGTTGTCCGGGATCTGAAATACTGAAATACTGAAAAATCATATTACCACAAGGAGCAATCCATGAACAAAATACCCAGTTTCATGATTAACCATCTTACCCTCTTGCGGGGTGTGTATGTCAGCCGACAGGACCGGGTTGGTTCAGAGGTGCTGACTACTTTCGACATTCGGATGAAAGAGCCAAACCGGGAGCCGGTTATGGACATAGCTGCCCTGCACACCATTGAGCATTTAGGTGCAACCTTTCTGCGCAATGATCCAAACTGGAAAGACAAAATCATATACTTTGGACCCATGGGGTGCCGAACCGGGAACTACCTGGTTATGGCTGGAGACCTTACCAGTGAAAATGTACTGCCCTTAATTACCGAAATGTACCGGTTCATGGCCGATTTTTCTGAAGATATTCCCGGGGCAGCTGCCCGGGATTGCGGAAACTGGCTGAACCACGACCTCCCCATGGCTCGCTGGGAGAGTAAGAAGTTTCTTCATGAGGTACTGAAGAAAATCCAGCCTGAAAATGTAAACTATCCTCAAGACTAACCGGGTTTTTCTGAAGGAGTATTTCTATGGAGTATTTCTATGGAGTTTGGTAAATCCCGGAAGCTAAGGGTTCTGTTTCTTTCTGTGGGGTTGGTATTTGCTCTGTTATTATTCCAGACCCTGGCATCATTCATTCTGAAATTGGTTGCTAACTACGCAGAAAGCGGTTCGGAAATTGCTGTGCAGGGGCTGCCTTTTGTTAAGTTCCTTGTGAATCTGGGACCTTTGAGCCTTGTAATTTACCTGGGTCTGGTATGGTTCGGCATAGGTTTGCGGGATATTTTCTCCGGCCCCCGTTTGCCCGGAAAACTTGTACTAGGCCTTATTCTGGTTTTTAGCAGCTGGATATTTCTTTCATCCCTCATTGCCAGCATTGTTATTCATTTTTTTCCTGTTTCAGATACTTTCCAAACAGTTATGGCCGAAATTATCTTGAATCAGCCCTGGTATGTATCCTTGTTTTACGTTGGATTTTTTGCGTCGGTGTCAGAAGAGTTGTTATGCCGGGGAATAATGGCCCGGGAAATGCGGAATGAAGGAACTGCCCGTTGGGCAATTTTTTGGTCGAGCTTTCTGTTTTCATTCATGCATCTGAATCCCTGGCAAGGAGTGCCGAGTTTTTTCACCGGAGTACTGCTTGGGTGGATGTACATGAAAACAGGTTCAATCTGGGTGCCTATGCTCGGCCATTTTGTCAATAATGCCACCGTGTTAGCCCTGGTACGACTTGGAGCAGTAAGCACAGGTATGGTCAGTCCTGAAACTACCGAAGCTCTGCCTGCCGGAGCCACTGGCTGGTCGTATTTTATCATGCTCCTTGTAATGGGTCCCTTGTTTCTTTGGGGATTGGATATGGTTAATCGGGCTACTGCAACCATGCCCGAACCCCGCTGGAAGAGTCAGGCCCAATACATTCAGGAAATACTGTCTCAGGAGTCCGAAGATCCAGAGCAAACCGATACTTCTCAATCTGGTGAGTATGGTTTTCCCATAATCCCGTAGACTCAGGGGAAATCCTTTCAGTATATTGAAAACATGAAAACGATTACTCTTTCTAACACCCATACCAGTCATATCCTGGATATTCTTGCAAAGCAAAAGACCTACTATCGTAGCGGGGTAACCCATCCCCTGGAAGTCCGCAGGGCAAATTTAAAAGCCCTTCATCAGGCTATAACCCAGTTCGAACCAAAACTCGTAGAAGCGGTCGGTAAGGATTTGAACAAGAACTCCTTCGAAGCCTACACAACGGAGATCGGTTTGGTATACAAGGAAATTCGTCATGCCATAAAAAACCTTCCCCGTTGGATGAAGCCAAAAAAGTATACTACCGATTTGCATAACCTTCCCGGTGCAAGCCGTATGTACCCCGAACCCTATGGGGTCAGCCTTATTATTGCCCCGTGGAATTACCCTATTCAGCTCATGCTGTCTCCTCTGGTGGGAGCATTGGCCGGGGGGAATACCGCGGTCCTGAAGCCTTCCGAACTTGCTCCTGCTACTGCCGGGGTCATGCAGGAAATGATTGACCAATGGTTCGAACCCGAGGCGGTAGCCATGGTCCAGGGAGACGCTGAAGTGTCTACCTTCTTGCTGGAACAGCAGTGGGATAAAATCTTTTTCACCGGATCGGTTCCGGTGGGCAAAATTGTCATGGAGAAAGCTGCAAAGCATTTAACCCCCCTTACCCTGGAGCTGGGCGGCAAGAGTCCGGTCATTGTGGATGATACAGCAGACCTGGATTACACCGCCCGGAAAATTGTATGGGGAAAGTTTCTGAACTGTGGTCAAACCTGTGTTGCCCCGGATTATGTATTGGTTGTTGGGAGAGAGCGGGCTGACCGGTTTGTTGAACTTCTGGAGAAATACCTGGGAGAATTTTACGGAGAATCCCCCATGGAGAGTCCTCATTATACCAAAATTATTAATGATCGGCATTTTATGCGGCTCTCCGGACTCCTGGAAGGAACCCAACCGGTTATCGGTGGGCAGAAAAACCAGGAGCAATGCCGAATTGCCCCCACTGTTTTCTATCCCGTGGACCTTGACCATCCGGTCATGGCCGATGAAATATTCGGTCCTCTCCTTCCAATTCTCCCGGTTGATTCCCTGGACCGGGCTTTCGATATTGTTCTGGATAAACCAAAACCCTTGGCAGCCTATTTGTTTACCACCTCCAGACGAAATGAAAAGCGCTTCATTCGTGAAATTCCCGCAGGAGGGGGATGTATTAACAATGTGGTCATGCACGTTGCTTCCAGTTCTCTGCCTTTTGGGGGGGTAGGTCCCAGCGGAATGGGTGAATATCACGGTCGAGCAAGTTTCGATGCCTTTACCCACTGGAAGGGTATGCTGAAACAGTCCCGAATTATGGAAATGAAGATGGCATATCCAGGCAAAGCCCCCTCCCTGAAGGTCATACGGAAGATTCTCAGTTAACATGTCTGAATTTCATGTTCTGCCCTGTACGGTGGAGGGGTTTACCGATTATCATTCAAGAATAGAAGGTAGATAGATCATGAAAATAAAGAACAAGTTGTCCCTGACCCTCATTTCTGCAGTCTTTGTTATTTTGTTTGTTTTTGGAATGCTGCTGGTTACTATTTCCCGGCAGCAATCCTTTTTGTCAATCCGAACCCAGCCACGACAGACGATTGCCGGCAGCTCCTCCCAGGTAGAGCAATTTTTTGACGGTTATATCAGGGATCTTGGTCTTCTGGCTCAGCAGGTAGCAAACCGGAGAACCCTGTTCCTGGAAGATCAGCCAGCTTTGGTACGCCAATATTTTATCTCTAGTTTCAAATCCTATTTTGATGAAAACCAACCGGATATAGCAGCAGTTTGGATTATGAGTCCTGGACAGGCCTTCGACGGCAACAATTCTCTGTTTGTCAATACCGAGCTGGGAAATGCTCTAGGTGAGTTCAACCCCCTGTTTGCTGATGGGGTATTTGATCAGCCCAGCGAGGGATACGATGGTGATTGGTATACGGGTCCCTTTCGTACCCAACGGACCTTTGTAACCGATGTATACGACTATGAATTCTCCTCTGGTCAGGTAGTCTCTATGGTATCCATAACAGAGCCTATTGAACGGGACATTGTTCTGGGTTTTGATCTTTCTCTGGATTCCATAGTAAGCTTTGTAGGTTCGATAACCCCTTTCGATCAGGGTTATGCTATGATTCTGGATGAGGAGGGTAATTTCATTGCCCACCCCAGGTCGGACCTCATTGGTGTAAATATAAGCACTATTGATATACATTCCCAGGATCTGGAATCCAGTGAATGGCTTGAACAAATTCGTCAAATGGACGGACGACTGGAGTTCACCAATGTTTCGATAGCCACAGGAATTGAGTCTCTTGTACTTTTTCATCCCCTTTCTATTGAGAATCAAACCTGGTATTTGGGTTTTTCAATTCCTTTTACCAACCTGGTAAATCAACAAACTGCAGGACTCAGAAATACCCTTTTCTTGGCGGTTATGGTACTGGCTCTGATTATAGGTTTGATCTCTTACGGTATTACCCATTTTTCCATGAATCCCTTGAATACATTGGGTAGAACCTTTCAGGAGATTTCTTCGGGTGAAGGGGATCTGACCAAGCAGGTATCTATTCGAGCGAAAAATGAGATCGGGATAGTAGCGCAGTCCTTTAATACCTTTGTCCTAAAACTCCGTGAGTTAATTTCTCTGGTGAAAGAGTCGGTTAACAATACTGATACAATAAAACTGAATATTTCGGCTGCAATTGAACAAACCTCAGCGGCTATTGAAGAAATTAGTGCAAATATCGACTCCATTCTCAGCCAGACAGAAAACCTGGATATGAGTGTAAAATCCAACTCCGATGTTATTGATTCTACATCTGCGGCGATAGCTTCTATCGATAATGAAATATCCAGTCAAGCAGCAATGGTGGAAGAGTCCAGTGCTGCCATAACCCAAATGCTCGCCTCCTTACATAATGTGGATGCTGTAGCCAGAACCAAGCGGGAATCCACCCGGAAACTGAACGAGGTTTCGACCATGGGCAGGGACAGGATAACTGCAACCAATGAAAAATTTAAGGTGGTTGTACAATACATTCAACAAATTCAGGAAATGGCAACAACCATTAACACCATTTCTGCCCAGACCAATCTCTTATCCATGAATGCTGCCATTGAGGCTGCTCATGCGGGAGAGTATGGCCGAGGCTTTGCCGTCGTTGCTGAAGAAATTCGCAAGCTTGCTGATTCTGCTTCTAAGTCTGCAAGTTCCATTTCCCGCCTCATTAAGGATATAACTGCCTCGGTAGACGAAACTCATAAGGACCTGGATCAGTCTTCTCAAGCTTTTGGAATGATAGAGAATGAGGTGGGTGCCACGGTGAATGCATTCTCAGAAATAGAATCATCCCTAGCAGAGCTGAACATTGGAGGAAAGCAAATTCTGGATGCCACCGAAGAAATTAACAAGGTAACCAGCAATATCCATGAACTTTCCCGGGCTATAAAGCAGTCATCCGATACCCTGAAAGAAAATGGCGATATTGTTAAGGAAATTTCTCATCTGGTCAGCGCGGGGATTGCTGAAACGAAAAGCGGTTCGGCGGAGATAGTGTCATCCATGCAGGAGATTGTGGGCTTGTCATCCGATTTAAGCGCTATAGTGAATGAGTTAAAAGGAAAGTTTGATAAGTTCAAGGTTTAGTCGGCTCTGGAATCAGTCTGCCAGAATTACCTCAATGCCCAGGGACTTGAATTTTCCCGAATCGGGGAATCCTTTGTCTGTAACCAAAATGTCAATATCCCCTGGTCGGGCAAATACTGAAAATGCTGCAGCGCCGTATTTGGAGCTGTCGGCCATGACAATTCTTCGCCGGGCATGGCTAATGACCGCTTCCTTTACCTGACTTTCAATAAGGTTCTGGGAAAAAAACTGGCCTCTGTCAGAAAATGCCGTTGATCCCAGGAAAGCCAGATCAAACTGAAAGCGGCGGATCGATTCAATGGCAACCGGCCCAATGAATGAGCCTGCTTCCAAACGGTAGTTTCCCCCAACCGCAATGAGTCCAAGCTCAGGAGAATCGGCCAAGAGGTTCATTACCTGGAGGCTGTTAGTAATAATCCTCAATGACCGATTCATGATCAATTGGGCAAGGTTGGCTATGGTGGAGCCGGAGTCCAGGTAAATGGTATCTCCGTCCTGTATCAGCTCCAGT
>SKVS01000169.1 GCA_007129335.1 Spirochaetaceae bacterium | reverse complement strand
TTTCATGGGAGGACCCTCGGGGTGGTAGGGACGCGAAAACCCCTCGAGCTGGCCCGCCACGCCGCCTATGTTTTTGGTGTGGAATGTGCGAACCTGGGTCTGACCGTAGTCTCAGGTTTGGCTTACGGTATAGACGGCCTGGTCCATCGGGGTGTGGTTGCCCAGGGAGGACTGGGAATTGGTGTGTTGGCTTCAGGGGTGCTGGAAGTTTCTCCCCTGGGAAACCGGCGGCTTGCTGGAAGACTAATACAGTTGGGCGGCTGTGTTGTCAGCGAATTTAATCCTGGGGATAAACCCCTGGCATACCGTTTTATCCAGCGAAACCGGATTATTTCCGGGCTCTCGAAGGGTGTGGTAATTATTGATGCCCCGCCGGGATCGGGTGCATTGCATACCCTGGATTTTGCCCTGGAGCAGAATAGGGAGGCAGTCATTCACTGGGTTGGGTTACTTCGGGATTTATACGCACAAAAGCTGAAAAACAGCGATTACTGCTGCGCTTCCCTGGTATCGAGCCCCAGGGATTTCATAGGTTCGTGGTTCTGAGTGTATCCTAATGGGAGGTATGTTGTTCATGTTGGCACATAAAGGGGAGTACCTGGAGTACATGAGGGCAGTGCGGGGTGCATCTGACCATACCGGTAAAAGTTACCAGAAAGATCTGGAGGATTTTGAGCGTTGGATGTTCGCCCATGAGATTCAAGAGTCCGAACTCACCCATTCAGATATTCGCAGTTTTATAACCTGGGGTGCCCGGGAAGGTTTATCTCCCCGGTCAATAAATCGAAAGCTCTCGGCTTTGCGGGGGTACGCGAAATATCTGGATCGGTTATTCTTAGGTCAGAATCCCCAAGACAGGTGTCCATTGTTTGACATTCTCCAGAATACCCGGAGCTTGAAGGTACGCAGTTATCTGCCCAAGTTTCTTTTTGAAAATGAAATTATTCCCTTGCTTACCCAGGAAAATGAAGGGACTGAATTCAAGGAACTTCGGGATTCGGCCTTATTTGAGTTCTTTTATTCTACCGGAGCCCGGGTTAGCGAGGTGGCCCAGGTAAAGCTGGGAGATATGGATCTTGGAAAGGGTCGGGTAAAGGTGTTGGGAAAAGGCCGAAAAGAACGGTATGTTTTTTTGGGTAAGTCAGCAAAGCATATACTGAACAGATACCTGCTTGCCAGGGAAATGAAATTCACCGGATTTACCCGGGATCAAAGGGATGGTTTTTTATTCATAAATATTAAGGGAGAGCCCCTCAGCATTCGAGGGATTCAGTATATTGTTAGCAACCGGGCTTTACAAATGGGAATAGCTAAGAGTTTGAGCCCCCACGGGTTGCGACATAGTTTTGCTACCCATGTAATGAACCGGGGAGCGGATATTCGGGTTGTTCAGGAACTATTGGGTCATACCAACCTGAGTACAACCCAGGTATATACCCATGTAACCATAGAAAAATTACGACAAACCTATATGCAGGCCCATCCCCACGGGTATGGGAGGAAAAAATAATGAGGAGCAGAACGAATGGAAGACTATAAACCCCAAATTCGAAGTACCACCATTATAGCGGTTCAAAAAGATGGAACAGTGGCAATGGCAGGTGACGGGCAGGTGACCCTGGGGAATGGGGTTATGAAAGGAAATGCCAAAAAGGTTCGCAGAATATACAATGACCAGATTCTGGTAGGTTTTGCTGGAGCTACCGCAGATGCTTTTACCCTGTTTGAGCGGTTTGAAGAAAAGGTAAAGGAATACGCTGGGGATATTACCAGAGCAGCTGTGGAACTGGCAAAACTCTGGAGAACCGACCGGATGCTTCGTCGATTAGAGGCCCTGCTGTTGGTAGCGAACAAAGAGAAGATTCTGCTCATATCCGGTACCGGCGATGTTATTGAACCCGAGCATGGTGCTATTGCAATTGGATCGGGGGGTAATTTCGCCTATGCCGCAGCCCGGGCATTTCTGCGTTCCTCTACTCTGAGTGCAAGCGAAATTGCCCGTCAGGCACTGGAAATAGCAGGAGACATTTGTATTTATACGAACCACTCGATAACCCTGGAGGAATTATCATGACAATCAGGCTCGAAGACCTTACTCCCAGAGAAATTGTTGATGAACTTGATCGGTTTATTGTAGGACAGAACAAGGCAAAGAAAGCTGTTGCTATAGCTTTGAGGAACCGAATACGGCGACAGAACCTTCCTGAAGACCTTCGGGATGAAGTTGCTCCGAAAAATATTATTATGATTGGTCCCACCGGGGTAGGGAAAACGGAAATTGCCCGAAGACTATCGAAATTAACCGGAGCTCCTTTCTTAAAGGTTGAGGCCACTAAGTATACCGAGGTTGGGTATGTGGGCAGGGATGTGGAATCCATGATCAGGGACCTCATGCTCGTAGCGGTAAACATGGTCAAACAGGAAATGCAGGATACCGTTCGGGAAGAGGCGGAGAAGAGGGCTGAGGAAGAATTGCTCGATATTCTCTTGCCCGGTTCAGCGGAGAAAAAAGAAGCAAAGCCTAATCTAGGAGGGCTTCTGGGATTTATCCAGCCCCAACAGCCCGGTGATTCTTCGAATGCGGGTTCCCAACAGCAGACTTCCCCGGGCACCGGAGGAGACGATGGAGGACTGCAGAGGGAAGGAGGTCAGCAGAGGGAAGGAGGCCAGCAGAAAGAAGGAGGTCAGCCGAAAGAAGAGCTTCAGGGCACCCGGGAAAAATTTCGCCAACGCCTGAGAAACGGACAGTTCGACGATAAAGAAGTGGAAATTCAGGTTACCCGAAACAGCGGAGGACCGAGCATTGAAATTTTCTCCGGGGCTGGCATGGAAGAGATGGATATGAACCTGGGCAACCTGGGAGGCCTATTCGGGTCAAGAAAAAAGAAAAAGAAGGTTAAGGTAAAAAGCGCTCGGGAATTACTTATACAGGAAGAAATTGAAAAGCTCATTGACCTTGATCGGGTAGCAGATATTGCCCGGGAACGGGTTGAGTCTATGGGTATTGTCTTTGTCGATGAAATCGACAAGATTGCTGTAAAGGACGGCCGCAGTGGTGCTGATGTAAGTCGGGAAGGGGTTCAACGGGATATTCTGCCCATTGTCGAGGGAGCCAAGGTAAACACAAAATACGGTATGGTCGATACCAGTCATATCCTGTTCATTGCTGCTGGAGCTTTTCATATGAGTAAACCCAGCGACCTCATACCCGAACTTCAGGGGCGTTTTCCTATTCGGGTTGAATTAGAGCCTCTGAGTACCGATGACTTCTATCGGATATTGACCCAGCCCCAGAATGCCCTGACCAAGCAATATATGGCTCTTATGAAAACTGAGGAAGTTCAACTTTCATTTTCTGAAGATTCTCTGCAAGAGCTGGCGAAAATTGCTGCTGAGGTAAATACCAAAACAGAAAATATTGGAGCTCGAAGGCTGCATACCATGCTGGAACTCCTGTTGGAAGAAATAAGTTTCAAGGGGCCTGAATTGAAAGGTGAGGTTATCGAAATTACCCCTGATTATGTTCATGAACGATTGGGGAAGGTTATTCAGGATCAGGATTTGAGCCGGTATATTTTGTAATATTCTTTAGTTCGGCTTTCTGGATGCCGAAGTTAATAACAGGGAGATGGATTATGTTTATTGATAATACCTGGGGACAGTCCCTGGACATTTTGCACCGTTCCATGAGCGTAAATCTCTTAAGGCAGGATGTTATTGCCAATAACATTGCTAATGTAGACACTCCAAATTTCAAGCGTTCGGATGTGAATTACGAAAGCGCTCTGCGCCGGGCCCTGCAATCGCAGCGACCTACAAAACTGCCGGGAACCTATACTAACGAGCGGCATATTCCATTTGAAAAAAGTATTGATTATCAAACGGTTCGACCCAGACGGGTGTTGGATTTTATGACTACGGCAAAGAATAACGGAAACAATGTGGATATTGAGGTGGAAAGCAGTAATTTCATAACCGCCCAATTAGCTTACAATCTTATGGTTAACTCGGTCAGTCACCAATTCAGTTCGGTTAATATAGTTCTTCGAGGGTAAATAAATGGGATTATTTTCATCAATTAATATTGCTTCCAGTGGGTTAACTGCACAAAGGCTTCGTCAAGATGTTATTGCAGATAACATAGCGAATGTCGAAACTACCCGTACACCCGAGGGCGGCCCCTTCAGAAGAAAGAGGGTTATTGTTGAACCCATGGTTGACGATGTGTACTGGAAGAATCCCTTTGTTCCTGCTGCCCTGGATAACGGGCTGGGAAACGGGGTCAGGGTAATTGAAATCCAGGAAGACCGGGATGCTCAATTACGGTTGGTTTACGATCCCACCCATCCGGATGCAATTAAGGTTGGCCCCCACGCTGGTTATGTGGAATTTCCCAATGTCAATGTGGTTCAGGAAATGGTGGATTTAATTTCCGCAAGCCGAAGTTACGATGCAAATATTGCTGTGGTGAACGGAGCGAAGGCGATGTTCATGAAAGCCTTGGAAATAGGCCGATAAGTACCCATTGGTACTTTGAAACCAGGACATAAGGGAGGGATTGTCCATGTATAGTACTACACCAATTTCAATGGTCAAGGGGAATTTGGTAACCCTGCAGACAACAAACCCAAGACATTTGGGACACGATGCCATGCCTTCAGCCGACCTGCCGAAGAGCTTTGGGCAACTACTGTTTGACAGTATCAACGAGGTCAGCGATCATCAAAACGAGGCTTCCCGGCTGTCGGTTGAAGCTATAATCAATCCAGATTCTGTAGCACCACATGATGTTACTATTGCTATGGCAAAAGCCAATATGAGTCTCAGCATTGCAAAGAATGTCATGGACAGGGTCATCCAGGGATATAAGGATATAACAAATCTTCGGTAAGAAGGTGAACAAAAGACTTTCGCTGAATCCCTTTTTCACCAAATTATTACCAACAGGGAGGGTTTTCCCTCCTATAGCGATGGATTGGTCAGAATGGGTTTGGATGTTTGTTGGATTTTCTTGGAAGAAATGAAAGTTTTACAAGAAAATCCGGTAATTGGATAATTAATCCTGGATAAAAAGGTTAATTGCGTGTAAACTTTTCATGTATAGGGAAACTGGGCCCTGTATATGCAAGTGTACTACATTGAGACGAGAGGTTTGTTTGGGTACATAAGATTGAAATTGCCGTGGTTCTTTGCAGAGAATTTCGGAAATTAAGGAGAACATTTCCTGCAGACTTGTTTTCCCGCACAAACTCTAGTTTTTCTGTTCAGTTCATAAGGGAGGGGATATGAACGAATGGTTCAAAAAACTGGTGACAAAGCTTAAGGAACAGTGGGGCAAATGGACAATGATCCAAAAAGCCGTTCTGGTTGTTCTGGTGCTTGGTTCACTGGTAGGTATTGGACTTCTTTTTACTTTCAATGTTTCACCGTCTCTGGTGCCAATAATTACTACACCTATTGCTGATGAAGCCTTGCTCAATAGAATTGCCACGCGATTGGATGTAGAGGGCATACCCTATTCCATAACGAATGATCGCCGGCTCATGGCTCCAAACCGGGGTTCTGCCCTGGAGGCTCGGGGAATACTGGTTCGGGAGGATCTGATTCCTTCAGGAACCGATGCCTGGCACTTATTCGATATTGATCGTTGGACAATTACCGACTTCGAGCGGAATGTAAATCTGAGACGGGCAATTACCTCCCAGGTTGAGCAGGTTATTACCGCTTTGGACGATGTTGACCGAGCGACCGTTGCCCTGGTTATACCGGAACGGGCACTTTTTGCCGAAGATCAGGATCCTACCACAGCATCTATTACCATTTTTCCAAAACCCGGCTCGGACATTCGAGAAAATCGCCGGAAAATTGAAGGTATAGAAAAGCTCATTCAATTTGCTGTACCGGGATGGCGGAACGAGAACATAACCATTTCTGATAATAACGGTATGATCCTGAACAATTTTGTAGCCTTACAGGACTTTGACCGTCTTGAAGTAAGCAGACGGGAACTGGAAATGAAACGTCAGTTGGAGCGCCAATACGTTGCTGCAATTCGCTCTGCTCTTGGGCAGATTTTTACCTCCCGCAGGGTAGAAATTCCCAATATTGAGGTTTCCCTGGATATTGGAAACCGAACAGTGGAGAAAGAAGAATTTTCCCCAATTATTACTGTCCCGAACAATCCAAATACCCCATTTGATGAAACCGAATATGTACTCAGCATAACCCGTTCTACCGAAACCTTTGCAGAACGGTACCAGGGAACCGGTTTTAATCCCCAGGGACCTCCAGGACAGGAAGGTCAAACCCCACCGGCATATCGGGATCTGGAAGGTATTGTAGGGTCCTATTCCCGGGAAAATACCGTAACCAATAATGAAATAAACCGAACTGTTACCTCTGAAAGGGGAAGTCCTTCGGTACAAAGAATCAGCGTATCTGTTGCCCTGGACGGAGTTTGGGTTCGGGACTACGATGATAATGGCAGGCTCATAATCAATCCCGATGGAAGCATCAGCCGCAGTTATGTCCCTATTACTCCGGAGCAATTATCTGCTGCCCAGGAGCTTGTGGAAAGCGCTGTTGGGTTTGACAGAACGAGGGGTGACCTGGTTACCGTTCGCAATATTCAGTTCGATAGAACCGAAGAACACCGGCTCGAAGATCTTGCGTATCAACGGCAGCAAAGTATTCAGACCATTCTCTTGTGGGTTTTAGCAAGTCTGGCGGGACTGCTGGGACTGTTTGTAGTATTCCGACTGGTCACCAGGGAAATTGAGCGACGCAGAAGACTGAGAGAAGAAGAGCTTGCACGGCAGCATCAGGCTATGCGGGAGGCAGCATTACGGAGCGCAGAAGAAGAGAGTGCCGAGGTTGAAATGTCGGTCGAAGAAAGAGCTCGTCTTGAAATGCAGGAAAATGCAATCAACATTGCCCGGGAACATCCCGAGGATGTGGCTCAGCTCATTCGAACCTGGCTCTTAGAGGAGTAACCAATGGCAAAGAGTTCGGCTATGGCCGGAGGAACTGGCAAAAAAACGAAGCGGGAGCTCAATGGTCGGCAAAAAGCTGCTATTTTTCTGGTGACCCTGGGTTCAGAAATATCGTCGGAAATTTTTAAACATCTCCGGGAAGACGAAATAGAAACCCTAACCTTCGAAATAGCCCGTCTTGAAACTGTTGATTCGGAAGAACGGGATTTTGTACTCAGTGAGTTCCAGGAACTCATGATGGCCCAGGATTTTATTACTACCGGGGGTATCGATTATGCCCGGGAATTGCTGGAAAAATCCCTGGGAAGTCAAAAAGCTGTTGACATTATCAACCGTCTCACCTCTTCCCTTCAGGTCAGGCCCTTCGATTTCATCCGTAGAACCGATCCGACCCATTTGCTGAACTTCATTCAGCAGGAGCATCCCCAGACAATAGCGCTTATTCTTGCATATCTCGAGCCAGCAAAGGCATCGGTTATTTTGGGCTCTTTGCAGCACGATATTCAATCAGATGTGGCTAAACGAATTGCAACCATGGACCGCACCTCACCGGAGGTTCTCCGGGAGGTAGAACGGGTACTGGAGAAGAAGCTCTCAACCCTGTCCAGTGAAGACTACACCGCTGCAGGTGGTGTGGAAAGCATTGTTGAAATTCTTAACCTGGTAGACCGCTCAACAGAA